>NZ_JAUBTS010000019.1:116517-122936 GCF_036705105.1 Microcoleus sp. B9-D4 | reverse complement strand
CGGCCTGTTCCACAAGAAAATTCACTCTTTGTGGAACAGGCCGAAAAGCCTGTTAAGCGAGAATGGTGCAAGATGTGAGATTTAACAGATGTTAGGAAGAAGGGGGATTCCCGTCTGGTTAGCTAAGAGGCCGATCGCACTAAAATGACTGTACAGTCGCACCCGCGCGCCACAGCTTCCGGGATGTTCCCGTGAATCACCTGCTTCAGCAGCCCTTCACGGCTTGCTCCCAGGACGATCGCATCGCACTGATCGTTCTGAGCCAAATCAATTAAAGCATCAGAAACCGATTTAGCGCAAACCGAAGTCGCTATTATCGAACAGCTAACCCGGCGCTTGATAAACTCCGCTGCTTGCTTTAATTCTCCGCGATCGGGTTCTGCAACAGAAGGCTGATGAACCTGACACAATTTAATCTCCGGTACAGCACTCGCAGCCACCAAAGCCGGTAGTAGCCGCAAAGCCGCAGCTTGCTTGTAACTGCCGCGAATAGGCACCAACCAGCGGTGCAAACCCATCAGCGTGTGCAGTCCCAATTCTGGGGCTGGAATGTCTGAATTCGGCGGGGAAAGTTCAGTCTCTGGATTCGCTGATGAATCTGAGGATATCGCCAATGGGGGATTATCTGCACCCTCAACTTTTTCCGGCTTTAACTCCCATTCGATAGAGGTATATTTCCGCCCGCTGAAAGCGGCGGAAAACTCATTTTTCTGACGTGTTGCTAATAGTTTTTCGCTCCATTTAACCAAAATTACCTCGCAGCCTGCTTGCCGAATTACGGTATCGACCACATCGCCAAAAATGCGTTCTTTTGTGGATAATTCGCCTTGCCAGCCCATCAAAATCAAATCGATATGTCGCTCCTTAATTGTCTCCAAAATCGCGTTAGGCACGTCGTGAGCTACCCGTATTTGGGTGTGTACTGGCAAGTTCAAATTGCGAATAATTCGTTCGGCTTGTTGCAGTAGCCGGCGGCTTTTTGTTGTCCGCACTGTGCTTTCTGAGGGGGAACTGTTGCGCGGTACTAAGATGATTTGCAGGCATTCTAATTCGTAATTACGATCGCGCGCAATCGCCGCCGCCAGCCGCAGCAAAGCGGGTGCTGTTTGGGGGTTGGAAAGCGGCACTAATAATCGGCCGTTTCCGACTTGCGGGGCTCTGGTTTGATAGACAACATAGGAAGGTTCTGGATGCGGGCCCTGGGTTGTTTCTCCGCTGAGGCGATCGGATTCAACTCGGATAATGTCGCTGCGGGTAATAATTCCCACCAAACGCCGGCCTTCTACGACTGGCAAACGGCTGATATTGTAGTTGTTGAGCCTGTACAATACCTCGCTTAAAGTATCCCTTGCTCTGACTGCGATCGGCTGTACAGTCATAAATTCTTTAAGCAGCGAGTTGCCGGACAAATTGCGCTCGCTGGCATTTGCCAAATCGGTTTGACTGACAATTCCGACTAATTTGCCATCTTCAACTACTGGAAATCCTCGGTGGTGCGATCGCGAAAAAGCCTGCATCACTTCATCGAAAGTCAGCAGACTCGAAAGAGTTTCAACTCGGCGCTGCATCACGTCATCTGCGTGCAAGTCGCTCAAAGTATTGCTCGCCGCTTTTGCCTTTGTCAGTTGAATGCCGTTAAACTCCAAAAGGCGAGTATACAGCGAGCCGCTCTCTACCTTTTCTGCCATTAAATAAGCAACTACAGAACAGATCATCAAAGGCAGCACTAATTTGAAATCCGCCGTAATTTCAAACACAATTACTACCGAAGTAATCGGCGCTCTAGTAACCGCGCAAAAAAACGCTCCCATTCCCGCCAAAGCGTAAGTTACCGGCGAACCAACGCCCAGGAAATCTGCCTGCACAATGCCCACCATGTGACCGAGTGCAGAACCCATAACTAGGGAAGGGGAGAACAATCCTCCCGGAGCTCCAGAAGCAGCGGAAATAATTGTTAGAAAAAAGTGAGCTACAAAAGCAATTAAACTCGTTATGCCACTTGCTTCGCCGGTCAGCAGAAACTCACGCAAACCCGTATTGTTACGGAAAGTTTCTGGGAGAAAAGCTATTACTGAACCGCAGATTATGCCAGCTAGAGCCACTCGCGCGGGTAAAGCTAATTTGAGCGATCGCCTGTTAAATTGCAAGCTAGCAATAATCCCTTTCGTGAACAAAGCTCCCAGCAATCCCGCTAAAATTCCTAGCAGTATATAAAACGGGATTTCCTGAGCCTCAAAACTGCTTTGGTACTCGCGAAGGTTCAAATTTAAACTATCGCCGCCCAAAAGCTGCGAGACAACTGCACCGATAAATGAAGCGATAATTGCAGTCCCTAAAGTCAATCCCGAAACGTCGTGCAGCAGTTCTTCAACTACAAACAAAACTCCTGCAATGGGAGCGTTAAAACCAGCAGCCAATCCTGCAGCAGCACCGCAAGCAATCAATTGTCGGCGGTAGTCTGGGGAAGTGGGCATCAAGTGACCTATCCAGCCGGCCAAAGATGCTCCTATTTGCACAGTCGGGCCTTGCCTGCCTAAAGTTAAACCGGAACCAACTGCTAAAATAGTCGTCAGAAGTTTGGCGACTGCTACTCGCAAATCTAAGGAAAGATTGACTCCGCCCAGAGCAGCTTTGACGTGAGGAATGCCACTGCCTGCAGTTTCGGGAGCAAAACGCTCAACCAATAAACCTGTCAGCAACCCGCCCAATAAACCGACACTGGGCAGTAATATCCAAGCTGGGATTAATGTCGAGGTAGCAACTCGCCAACTGCCGAGCCATCCGACTCCTGACTTTAGCAAAACCCCAGCGAGTCCTGAAATTAAACCGATCAGACAAGCTTCAAAAATAGCGAGGCGTTTCGGCCGTAAAAAAAGTTGAGATTTGATGACCCTGGAAGGTTCCCTAAATTGTTTAGGGATAGTAATGTACGGCATAAATAGCGTAGATGACCTGAGAATTATCTGCTCGATCGCACTTTAGCGAAAAATCCTTCGACTTGGCAAAATATAACTAATTTTTAACCGGATGTTCACGCAGATTAACCCTGATTAATTCTATATGTTTATATAGCTAACCTAAATCATTTGTGTAATTCTTGTAGGGGCAATCCGACCCCTACTCCCCGTGGTTGCCCCAAGGTAGGGGTAGGCACGGGGAGTAGGGGTAGCACTACCCCTACATATTGTTACAAATGATTTAGACGCACTATAGAACCCATTTGATATCTTGCGATCGCTCCTAGCAGTCGAAAAGCTCACAGCAGTCGATTTACCATAACAAGTACGGAAGAACTACTTCCCTGATTTGTTGAGACTCACTTTGCTGAGGATTCTTTCGCCCATTTGACCTCTTCAATTCCAGTTACACAACACCCCTCAAAAGTCAACCCTCAACCGCTCTCATCGCCAAAGATCCGACTTTTCCGACTTATCCGACAGGAAGATCCGACTTTTCCGACTTATACAAACAGCCGCCACAAGAAATAATAGAGATAGCGAAAGTCAACCCGCGATCGCTTGGGTTCTATCTGTAGTTGGATATTTGTGAACTGTAACAGGTAATTTTGATTTCCTGGCAATTACTTGAGCGATCGCCACCAATCTATGACAACATCTATCTGAGGGGGGATGCGGGTAGAAGGCGATCTCATCTAATGGCAAATGCGATCGCCTTCTCCACGCATCCCCGATCGCTTTCAGAAACAGTTAAGAAAATTATCAAGAGAGCCTTGTTATGACTGATACATCCGAATTGCTGAAAGACTTAAAAAAAGAGCCCCTATTTCAAGAGCAGTGGTGGCTGTTCAACACAGGACAGAGAGTAGAGAATAATATTGGCACTGCAGGCACTCCCGGTATTGACCTGAATGTACTGCCTTTGTGGCCGTTCTATACGGGTAAGGGTGTCAAAGTAGGCGTCATCGATAACGGTATAGACAAAGATCACCCAGACCTTAAGGATAAATTTAAAGAGGCCTCCGAATCAGATATAGAGAAGATATTGCCGAACTATGCTGGTGACCACGGCACAGCAGCAACAGGCATTATCCTAGCTGGACGCAACAACCTAGGTACAGTGGGTATTGCCTACGACGCAACATTTGGCGGTTATAGATATAAAGATGCACGAAATAGTTTAGAGGCGCAGGCTAAATTCGACGTTTC
The DNA here is from genome assembly GCF_036705105.1 of Microcoleus sp. B9-D4. NCBI lineage: Bacteria > Bacillati > Cyanobacteriota > Cyanophyceae > Oscillatoriales > Microcoleaceae > Microcoleus > Microcoleus sp. B9-D4. The sequence continues at coordinate 118,770 of NZ_JAUBTS010000019.1, read as the reverse complement.
CAACAATAGCTGGGGCGGCAGCCTTCACTTTGAAACTTCAAGTGGTTATTACACGATTGATAAAGTCCCAGGAAATGAGATCGAAGACGCTGCCAAAAAAGGCCGCAACACATTAGGTACGGTATTTGTCTGGGCCGGAGGAAACGAACGCCAGGATGTTAACCCTGCTCTAACAGGAGCAGCACAGCGGGGGAGAAATGTCAACTCAGGCAATGACGAGAACAGCCGCTATGTAATTGCCGTAGCTGCGATCGACAATAAAGGAGTTGTGGCCCCGTACAGCAATCCGGGTGCACCACTCTTGGTCTCAGCCTTCGGCGACCGGCCCGATAGTATCGCTACCGTCGATCGTACCGGCGAGAATGGCTACAACACAAAGAACAAACCGAATTTTGAAGATACCAACTACACCAACGAGTTTAGCGGCACGTCAGCAGCAGCGCCTATGGTTTCCGGCGTTGCGGCCTTAATCCTGCAAGCCAATCCCAAACTCGGCTACCGCGACGTTCAGGAAATCCTTGCTTACTCAGCCCGCAAAAATGACCCGAATAACGACAAGGCTGACCAAATCATCGGTAAAGACACTTGGACATTCAACGGCGCTAAAAACTGGAACGGTGGTGGACTCCATGTCAATCACGACTACGGCTTCGGATTAGTCGATGCCACAGCAGCAGTGCGTTTGGCTGAAACTTGGCAATTTCGATCTGGAACTGCCAAAGATGAAGCAGCTACTTTGGCCACTGAAAGTAAAGATCGAATCTTCGATGCGGGGCTGACAACACCGCTGGCTATTCCTAATAATAACGGCGAAAACCTTGAGGTAACTTTCAAGGTCGGTAAAGACAAAGACATTAACATCGACAAGCTCGAACTAGACTTGAATATTGAACACGGTCAGTTTCAAGACTTAGTGGTGAAGTTGATCTCTCCTGACGGCACCGAGAGTGTAATGCTCGATCGCGTTCCTTACTACACTGGGTCGATACCGGAGCCAGGGCAAGTCAGTAACAAAGTCATAGATAATGTTTCGTATCGTATTGTCGATGTCGGCAGAGACAAAACTAACAGTAACAAAGGATTCCAAGGCACAACCGTTAACTACACCTTCAGCAGCGCCCGCCACTGGGGAGAAACCGGTCTGGGAAATAAGGGTATTGGGAATTGGAAGCTGATTATTTCGGATAATAGCGATAAAAACGACACCGAAAATACTGGTCAAGCAAACATTTACCGAGACGAAAATAGTAGAGATTACCGAACCAACAATGATAAACAGGAAGAAATCCCGCTCAAAGTGGGAGCTGACCCTACAGACGCTGAAAAAAAATCGCCAACTAAGACCAGCGGCAACAATATCGGCGTACTCAAAGGCGCAACTTTACGGCTGTACGGCGACGAGTTAATTGACGACAACACCTACATCTATACCAACGAGTTCGCAAATTTCACCAATGATGCCGATCAAAAGGAGGCTCTTCGCAAAACTCTCAGCGACACCAACGACGGCAACGACATCATCAACGTTGCCGCCATCACTGACAACGTTATTATCGACCTAGCGCCCAAAGGAGAAAGTAGCCTACCAGGCCGCACAGTTACAGGCAAAAAACTCGTTGCTCAAACCCTCACCATCGCCGACGGCAGCATCATCGAAAATGCCTTTGCTGGCGCAGGAGATGACTCAATAGTCGGCAACGATGCAGCCAACACCCTCTGGGGCGGCCGCGGCAACGACACCCTCGTCGCCTCCGGTAGCGGCGACACCCTCATCGGCTTCAGCTTTGATGGCGACGACACCCTCATCCCCGGTAGCGACTCCCTAGTGGGAAGCACGGGAGACACTACTTACATCCTCGATGCCAAGACAGCCGGAGGCAGCAGAATTAAAAATGTTGGTGGTGTCGCCAATAAATTAATCCTCAACGCCACCCTGACAACAACCCTCCCCGCAGAAGGGCAGAACGGGATGGACAAAATAGGTAACAATTTGCTGATCGACCTCAACGCCGACGGCAAGCTAGAAGTGAATGATGATTTGACCATTGAAGACTTTTTCTTGCCTGGTAGCGGCACCTTCCCAAACGTCGGCAACCTGCTTGGTAGTGACATTCTCCAGGTTTTCACTCCGACAACGCCAACTCCGACAACGCCAACTCCGACAACGCCAACTCCGACAACGCCAACTCCGACAACTCCGACTCCGACAACGCCAACTCCGACAACTCCGACTCCGACAAGTCCAACTCCGAC
>NZ_JAUBTS010000019.1:79572-116417 GCF_036705105.1 Microcoleus sp. B9-D4 | reverse complement strand
AACGCCAACTCCGACAAGTCCAACTCCGACAACGCCAACTCCGACAAGTCCAACTCCGACAACGCCAACTCCGACAAGTCCAACTCCGACAACGCCAACTCCGACAACTCCGACTCCGACAACTCCGACTCCGACAACGCCAACTCCGACAAGTCCAACTCCGACAACTCCAACTCCGACAAGTCCAACTCCGACAACGCCAACAACAGGGAACGATGACATCTTCGGTGATGCAGGAAATAACTCGCTCTCTGGCGATGACGGCAATGACTACTTAAATGCCGAGGAAGGTGACGACAGCCTCTTTGGTGGGGCGGGCAATGACTTCCTAGAAGATGAATTGGGCAATAACTTGCTCTCCGGCGGCGACGGCGATGACGAAGTTTTAGGCGGAAACGGTGCCGACTCCCTCTCTGGCGATGCCGGCGATGACTACTTAAATGGTGACGAAGGTAACGACAGCCTAACTGGCGGCGCAGGAAATGACATCCTAGAAGATGAATTGGGCAATAATTTGCTCTCCGGCGGCGACGGCAATGACGAAGTTGTAGGCGGCAGCGGTGCCGACACCCTCACAGGAGATGCCGGCGATGACTCCCTTACAGGCGACGAAGGCAATGACTCTATTTCTGGCGGTGTCGGCAGCGATATTGCAGATGGGGGTGACGGCAACGATACCCTAGAAGGCGGTGACGACAATGACGAACTAAGCGGTGGCGAAGATAACGACAGTATCAATGGCGGCGTTGGCAATGACGAACTCTACGGAGATGACGGTAACGATACCCTAGAAGGCGGTGGCGGTGCCGACAGTCTAGAAGGCGGCACCGGCGATGACTTCTACGTGTTAAATGCTACCTCCCCAGGCGGCAGCATCATTGCTGACGACAGCGGCACCGATAGTCTAACTCTCAATGGTCTCACGCTGGCTCCTGGCTTGGCCGCCGGTACGGCAGGCGTCACGCGGGGCGGCGAATTCGATACCGACTTGCTAATTGACCTCAACAAGGACGGGATTTTTAACGCAACTGACGACTTGTTGATTCTTGACTTCTTCGCTGAACCCAATCTCGAACAAGGAGATGGTTTTATCGAACAAGTTGGCAATCTCTCAGGGGACGCTATTGTCAAGAGTTTCCCGCTGAAGGCGACTCCAGAAGATGATTTCCTTCCAGGTGGCAGCGGCGATGACAGCATTGACGGATTGGCCGGCAACGATGAGATTGAGGGCAATCAAGGCAATGATTCGCTGTTCGGCAACGCTGGCAATGATGTGTTGAACGGCGACGAACTCATTACGATTAGTAAGGCGGGCGGTGACGTAATTCTCGGTACGGGGATTGGCAACGACTATCTCGACGGGGGCGATGGTAACGATACTCTCGACGGCGGCGAAGGTAACGATACTCTCGACGGCGCTGCCGGTGATGACAGCCTGTGGGGCGGTGAAGGTACTGACATTATCAATGGAGGAGATGGCAAAGATTCTCTGTACGGGGCTGAAGGGAATGACAGTTTGTTGGGCGGTGCCGACAATGACTTTTTGTTCGGAAACGAAGACAATGATACTCTCGACGGCGGCGATGGAGATGATTCTCTAGATGGCGGTTTGGGCAATGACAGTATTGTCGGCGGTGCCGGTATCGATACGGTGTCTTATGCTACTCTGTTGAGTCCTGTGAATGTGAATTTGGTTACGGAAAGTTCCACAGCCGAAGGTACTGATACTCTGACCGGTATCGAAGTTATCATCGGTACAGCTTTGCCTGATACTATCACTGGCAGCAGCAGCGATGACAGCTTAATCGGTAACGGCGGTGCCGACATTCTCACCGGTGGTGGTGGCAACGATACCTTTATCCTCGACCCCGCAACAGCCGCTGGTAGCAAAATTCAAGGCGCTGCCGGTACTGACAACCTAGTTCTCCCCGATACTACCTTAGCTTTATCTCTGACGAACGGTGCAGTAGGAATCGGCCGCAGCGGTACTAGCTTAGTAGTAGACCTGAATAAAGACGGTCAAGTCAACCTCGCTAACGACATCGAACTTCTCAATTTCTTTGATTCTGACAGTGGCAATGTTCCCGGTACTGGATTCATAGAAAATGTTGCAGGTTTGTCGGGCGATACAATTCTCTCTCGGTTTACTACACCCAGACCCATACCCATACCCACACCCACACCAACTCCCACTCCCACACCTGAGGGCCCCCAAATTTTAACACCGGCAATTGGGATTCCGAGTCCGAATACTACCGTTGATTCTACTTTCAATGGCGGGCCGCTTAGCGATTTGTTCTTCGGAACTCCGCAAGGTGACGCATTGGATGGTTTAGCTGGAGACGATACGATTTTCGGCTTAGATGGTGGTGATAATATCCTTGGCAATGATGGCGAAGATTGGCTATTGGGCAATGCTGGCACCGACTTGATTGATGCTGGAAATGGCAATGATATTGTTTACGGCGGTAAAGCTTCCGACGGCATCTTAGGTGGCGGCGGTAATGATTCGCTGTACGCAAATAAAGGCTTGGATGTTGTTTTGGGAGGAGACGGTAACGATATAATTTTTGGCGGGAAGGGCGATGATTCTCTCGGCGGTGATGCGGGAGATGACAGCATTTTCGGTCAGTTAGATAATGATTTCTTGCTGGGTGGCAGCGGTAATGATGTTGTTAGCGGTGACGTTGGGGATGATACTTTAGCAGGTATCGATCCGAGTGCTACTAACCCCGGAGTTGGGGAGTTTGATACTTTGACGGGCGGGGAAGGTAATGACCGTTTCTTGCTGGGAGATAGTGATAAAATCTACTACTCTGGTGATGGTAATGCTGTGATTAGTGACTTTAATTCTGCTGAGGATGCGATCGTCCTTTCGGGAATTAAGGACAATTATTCGCTGTCGGTTTCGGGAAATGCGACTAGCATTTTCCTCAAAAAACCCGGTGAATCCGATGATTTAATTGCGACGGTGCAAGGGGTGATGGATTTGAATCTGGATCAACCTTATTTCACTTTCATTTAGAAGCGGCTTTTTTTAACCGCAGATACACGTAGATTAACGCCGATGAATTTTACCATTTTGCGTTGATCTTCGTTGTTTTACCCTTTCCCAATCTATTCAGAGTGCCGTACCAGTCAAAATTTATCACTTCAAACTGACATCTTGCAGCAATATCAATAAGAGGATTTTTCGTGGGGTCGGGTGGGTTTATAGAACCTATTTGCAAGCTTTAAGGCTGTTGGCGAACCCGCCCCTACGGCTAATTGAGAATCGTGCAAGATATCACTTCAAACCGATTGAATTCAAGGATGATTTCCTCCTATTCTACGGTTGATATTCAGCAAAAATTTCAATTTTTCCCACAATGTTTTGATTAAATTCTGCCAGTTCTTCTGCCGGAATCCAATATTCTTGGTGAATCGAACTGCCCACATTTTGAAGTGGATATTTTTTTAAGAATTCTGCCGCAACCCGAAAGCGAGTGACATAGCCGAAATATCCCGATGCTGCATCTCTTGTATTCCAATCTCGCGCGATTTGTATGGCATAGGCTTTGTGAACTACGGGATAAAAAGTAGGCTGAAAGGATAAGCGTGGCGGAAATGCCAGAAAATCGCTTTCTTTAATCAGTTCCATTTCTTTTTTGCCGACGGCTCGGAACAGCGTTACTGTCTCTTGATCTGATATATTGATATTTTTAAACCAAGCTTTCCAACCGTCCCAATTGTGAACTATTTTAGCCAATTCAGCGTAACCCGCAGCGCGGGGATGAGTGCCATCATTTTCGGTAAGTTCTTTTTGCCAAATTTCCGAGTTTTGCAGCGGCGTGCAAACATCTAGATAAGGCACTTCTAATTCGCTGCAAACTTGGGCCAACTGTTCGGATAAGTTTACAATCCGGCTTGTGCGATCGGCATCGATTACTGGCGGTGGTCCTACCATTAAAACTGGGACTCTTTCTTGGGCAGACTTGAGAATATATCGCGCATTTTCAATTGATTTCTCAACTTCTATGCGAATTTTTTCGTTCTCTAGGTAAGTGTCGTTGACACCAAAAGAAAATACTATTCTGCCGTCGCCGTAGTGAGGTAAGCGGCAAGAAACTTCGTTGAACCAACGAGTTTCTATATTGGCACTGGTTTCTCCCCTTATTCCTAAATTGTAGTAGGTAATATCGTGTCCTTGTCCGCAAGCGGCAGCGCAAATCCGTCCTGTCCAACCGAGACATTTGGGATCGCAAGTACCGTTTACAAAAGAATCGCCGATAAAACAAATACGCATATTATGTGGGGGAATTGGGAAGTGTTGACTGTTGACTGTTGACTGTTGACTGTTGACTGTTGACTGTTGACTGTTGACTGTTGATTGTTGATTGTTGACTGTTGACTGTTGACTGTTAACTGATGATTGATGATTGATGATTGATGACAACTGACTACTAACAACTGCCAACTGCCAACTGACAACTAACAACTGACTTTAATTCTTGCCGATGACGGACAATCCCTCTACAATTAGAGACGGTGTTTGGCAAGAACCATTCCACTCGGAGTCTCCTCCCAATTCTACTAATTGTTTGAGGACGCTGTAGACGTTGCCCGCTACCATTGTGTCTTTAATTCTGCCGACTATTTGACCTTTTTTGACTCGGTAGCCGAGATCGACGTTAATTGAAAAATCGCCGGAAATTCCGGCACTGCCGCCAAGCATTTGATCGACTACAATTCCGTCGTCTAATTTAGCGATTAAATCGATTAGCGAAAGCGAACCTGGTTTAATCAAAACATTGAATAAACTCGGCGTGGGATAGCTGCCCAAACCCGGGCGAAATCCGTTGCCGGTGGTGCCGCTGCCCAAGGCTCGACCGGTGGTGCGATCGGTATAAAATAGCTGTAACACTCCGCTGTTGATAAAGACGATCGCCCGAGTGGGAGTGCCTTCGTCATCAAAAGGACAGCTATAGGGCCCGATATCCGGCTGCTGCGAGAGGGTGACAAGTGGCGATGTCACTTGTTGGCCTAATCGATCGTTCCAAGGCGAAGCGCCTTCGAGTACCTGTTTGCCGTTCAACGCCGCACAGACAGTCCCCCACAGCAAGTCGGCGGCTTTGGCTGTAAATAGCACCGGCACGCGGCCCGTGGCGGGGGCTACATTGTCTTTTGCCCATTCCAAACGCTGCAAAACCCGCTTGGCGCTGGTGTTTAAGTCGAGGGTGCCGCGTTCGGTTTCGCCTTCCCAAATGTTGAGGAAATCTTCGCCCCGCACTAATTCTGCTGACAAGTAACCGCTGAGGGTGGTGTCGGTGTGACTGGAATCCAAGCCTTTGGTGTTCACCAAGCGCGTGCTCTCGATTTCGCAGTCGAGTTCAGCGGTGCAGAGGCTTTCTGGATAGGCTTCGCGGACGATCGCGATCGCCTCTTTGCCCCAGTTTACTAGCTGTTCGGCCGGCACCGACACTCCGCGATCGGGATAAACAACTTTCTCACCGGTGCCGAGTTCGATGGTTTCCGGTTCGTTAAGTTGCGAAAGCGCGATCGCCCTGTCCACCAAAATTTGCAGTTCCACGGGCCCGTAGGCCACCGCCAAACCCGGCCGCCCATCCCGCCACAGCCGTAGTGCAATGCCTTCTGCTTGGGCGGTTTCTAGCTGTTTGAGGCGGTTTGCTTCAAAAAAGACCGGCCGTGAGAGCGATTGCGATTCCAATACCTCAGCAGCTTCTGCACCTGCTTTGGTGGCTAGTTCTAACAGTTGTTCTGCTGATTGGTGATTGGTCATTGTTCTCGGTGGTTGGTAATTAGTCAGTTGGCAGTTGGCAGTTGGCCGTTGTCAGTTGGCCGTTGTCAGTTGTTAGTTGGTAGTTGGCAGTTGGCAGTTGGCATTAGTCAGTAGTTATTAGTTATAGCCTTTCTCAGTAACATGAGATGTTCGTAGAGCATAGGCCTCGCGGGTCTTGGACTGAAAAGCATACCTCAATTATTTGAGAACCGCTATATGAGTTATTCGTTATTAGTCAATCTAGCTGTTAACGCTAGACTAAATAACGGTAGATTATTAACTGCTACTAAGCTAATACGCATTTAAATTGCATGGGGCAATAAATTTTCCTTCTTGTGGGGTGGGCATCTTGCCCGCCCTCAACATACAATTTAAATGCACAACAGCTTAACAACTAACAACGGGAGCATCTCACCTTTGCAGCCCTCCGCTAGAAATTGGAGTTTTGAGGCAGGAGGCAGAAGGCAGGAGGCAGAAGGCAGGAGGCAGAAGGAAAGAGGCAGAAGGCAGGAGGCAGAAGGCAGGAGGCAGAAGAAGTATTTTTACAAATATTGAGATGCTCCCCTAACAACTGACTACTAACAACTGACTACTAACAACTAACAACTGACTAATGACTAATGACTAATGACTAATAACTAATGACTAAATAGTTAGTTCGTGCAGCAACCAAAATCCTGCAAAAGATTCCGATTCGGGATTCGACTGAATTGCTAAGAAATGTACTTTTTTTGCTTGGTTTTTCGCGGCTTCAAATCCTTTCGCTTCTCTCTCAGTTGCTGCGTCTCTGAGATTAGCTAAAATCCAGCGATCGTTAGCTCCCGTATCTAATACCAGCCTAGCGGGTGGGCCGCTCTCAAATTTCAGGAAAGCCAACTCCAAGCCCGACATCCAACCTGCCAAAGCTGTTGCTCTTGACGAGTAGATAATTAGTCCCGGAATTTGCGTTTCTGGGGCGAGGCGTGTCATCGGCAGTCCGAAAGCTTCGCCAAATCCGATATCCCACTCGGACATTTCGTCAAAAGCTGCGATCGGCAAACTCACAAACGCCCATTTTTCGCCGATTAAAGCATCCGGCAGCGCAACCGGCGTTTCAGGTACAAATTGAACGCTCGGGTTCACAACCGGTTGATAGCCCGGTTCGGCGGGATAAACGTCTTGCATCCGTTCTTCCAGCCACAGGCTAAGGGCGAGGGTGCGGCGGCTGCAGGCGGCGGGAATATCCAAATCCTCACAGGCTTTAGTAATCATGTTCGCCATTTGGCGGCGGAAAAAGCGGATTTTTTCGGGGCGTTTCGGTGCTGCGGCGATCGCCTCTTTAATTGCACCCGCCAGCCACAGGGAATTTACGGTAGAACTGGAGCAGAATTGCGAGTAGCGAAACAGAGATTCGGCCTTGTCGCCTACATTCAGCGGGCTTTCGCAGATTAACACTTCCCATTTTTTTTTCTCTCGCTCGTCTATGATTGGACGGCTGTAAAAGTCGAGTTCCCAAATAGTAGCCATGCCGCGCTGTTAAAAATTAATCCTTTCTCATGTTACCGGACAGCGGGCAAGTTTCTGATTCTGACAATTTAAGGCTGATTTTCACTTTCAAGGGCGATCGCACTTTCTCAAAGATTGCCACTCTCCCTTGCAGCTTCCCGTGTAATTTTTGGCAGGAGTGCACAACCGGAAGCATTAGCAACTCCTCGGAGAACAGTCGCGGAGCTCTCTCAACACGCGATCGTTTGTTAAACTTGTGCAAGCCAGGGAAAACAAACAGTATAGCTTGATTCCATGAGACAAATCATTCTCGAAAAGATTGTTTCTACTTTACAACCTTTAGATTATGTTCTCGCTTTATGGCAAGGAGGTTCAGCAGCCCACGGATACACCGACGAGTGGTCAGACCTAGATATTGCGGTTGTGGTTGAAGATAACTGCGTGGAAGAAACATTTGAGATTGTTGAACAAGCCCTCGCAGAAATTGGCGAGATAGAACTCAAATATCGAGTTCCCGAACCCGCTTGGCACGGTCAATCGCAGTGCTTCTGGCGGCTGAAAGAAAGCCCGCCGTTCTTGCTGATTGATTTCGCTGTTTTTCGGCGCAGCAGCCCCAACGATTTCCTGGAAATAGAGAGACACGGGAAAGTGCCGATCGCCTTTGACAAAGCTAATCTAATTGTACCGCCTCTTTTGGATCGAAGCAAACATTTATCTACAATGCAGTCGAGATTCAACGACCTTAAAATCCGTTTCGATTTACTGCAACCTCTGGTAAAAAAAGAGATTTATCGCGGACATTTAGTAGATGCGATCGGCAACTATCACAATTGGACGCTTCTACCATTAGTCGAACTGTTGGGCATGATTTACCGTCCCCACAGATACGATTTTGAACTAAAATATTTTAGCCGAGATTTTCCGCGCCCAATAGTCGATCGCGTCGCACCGCTTTTCTGCATTGCAAATCTTGAAGATTTGGCAGTAAAACAGCAAATAGCTGAGGCTTTTTTTGCCGAAAGCTTACCGCTTGCAGCAGCGAAATTTCGGAGTATTGCATAGTAAACAATATCTGTGATAATCTAAACTTAAACATATCTTAATCGTTTACTTATTAAATTTCCAAACTGCGCTTGTCAATACATTCAAAATTGTGCTATCCTTGTTTAAGCTGGAGGCACTCGCTTGCCCCACATCTAGGAAAGCCATGATTCCAACCCTAGAAGCTTTATTTGATGGCTCTAATCAATAGGACAAGAAAATGAACACAAGTAATATAAAATCTTTTTCAGTGCAGGGTATTTTCGGCACAGATGATGTTCACATTCCCTTTGATGAGAATACGAAAATACTCGTTGGAGAAAATGGACTTGGAAAAACTCAAGTCTTAAACCTTTTTTATTACACTTTAAAAAGAAATTTTTTTAGGCTGGGTGAATTCAGCTTTGATAAATTAATTTTAGAATTTTCCCAAGGAAATCCTATTGAAATCTATAAAGACAAGGTGGATGAATTGATTCAGGAACTTTACGATTATCCAGTGCTTAGAGATTTTATTGAGCAATTTGGCTATCCTCAACTTGAAATGCTCAGAAATAAATTCCTACAACAAAGCAAAGGTAACAGAAGAAAATCAAGATACGAAGAGCTTGAAGATAATTTTAAGTATAGAAAGTTTCCTATTCATCTTATATCTCGAGCCTTTGAAAAGCTAGAAATGAATAAAGACAATAAATCCAACCTCCATTTTAGTGAGTGTGAAAAAGAAATTGAATTAGGTATTGAAGGTATTGAGATTATGTATTTTCCAACATATAGACGTGTTGAAGAAGACTTATACAATCTTGGTTATAGTGATGATGAACTTTTAAATCAAGAAAATACACTTATCCAATTTGGCATGGATGATGTTCAAAAACGTTTTGATAACATTCAAAATACTATTGATAGGCTTTTAAAAGAAGGTTTTTCAGAGATGTCATCAGAAATCTTAAGTCAACTAATAGAAGATGAAGAGGATGTAAAAGATAGTGATTTTTTGAAAAACATCGAAGATAATGATGTTGAAATTTTATTGTCACGAGTTGGCAATAGAATTTCAGAACAAAAAAAGCAAAGAATAAGTGAACTACTTTTAAAGAAAGAAGCAAAGCCAAAAGATAGCTCTCTCAATTTTTTTATCAAAAAATTAATTGAAATTTACTCTTCTCAAAAAGAGCTAGACAACTCTGTGAAAGTCTTCAGAGACGTTTGTAATAAATATTTGATCAATAAAAAGGTATTTTATGATGAAAGTGCAATTAAAATTTTTATCAGATCAGAGAGAAATGCTTCTGAGATTGCATTGAGTAAACTTTCTTCAGGAGAAAAGCAAATTATTTCAATGTTTTCTAGAATTTATCTTTCAGAAGGTGACAAACGATTTATTGTGCTTTTTGATGAACCAGAGTTATCATTATCAATGCCTTGGCAAAAGCAATTACTTCCAGATATTCTCAATTCAGAAAAATGTGAATTTCTTTTGGCAGTAACTCATTCCCCATTCATTTTTGATAATGAATTAGATAAATATGCAATTGGCTTAGACGAATATGTTAAACCTTCACAAGTCATTACAGCCTAATGTCATACCTAGAAAAACTCAGGAAAAGCCGAGAAAAATCCCAAGTTGCTTATGCAGAGTTTGCCCTCCATACCAAAAAAGGTAAGGATGGCTTGTTTTGCTTTTTTGAGGGAAATGATAATGCTTACTATGTACCAAGAATCAAGCGTTTCACAGATAACTATTACCCAATAAATTGCGGTGGCAGAGATAAAGTATTAGAGGTTTACCGACTTATTACTATTCATGCGGAATACGATAAATACAAAAAAGCTTTTTTCATTGATAGGGATTTCAATGAACCTTTACCACCTCATAACCCACCTATATTTGAAACACCTTGTTATTCTATTGAAAATTTTTACGCTTCAGTAGATGTTTTCAAAGAAATCCTAAAAAATGAACTTCATTTATCAGAAGTTAGTGATGAAGCATTTCAAGTTTGTATTAGCCTTTTTACGCACAGACAACAAGAGTTTCATCAAGCTACGATTTTGATTAACGCTTGGTATGCTTGCTTGATAGACATTAGGAATAAAACGGGAAACCAAACAGGTGTAAATCTAGTCGATAAATTACCAAAAGACTTTATTCATTTTACGCTAGACTCGGTAGTACAAAAATATGATTGTGAAACCATCAAACACAAGTTCCCACAAGCCTTGGAAGTTTCTGAAGATATTTTAAACATAAAGCTTGATGAGTTTACCAGTTGTGAACAATATAAAACTTTTAGAGGCAAATATGAAATGGAGTTTTTGGTAACAATAATTGAACAAATTTTACAGGATTCATCAAATGCTCAAAAGTATATAAAACACAAAATAAAGTTTACTTTTGGGGATAAGTTGAGTAACGAGCAAGCTATCAGTCTTTTTTCTGTCTATGCTGAAACCCCCGAAAGTTTGAATGATTATTTGATATTGCTGCACAGTAAAGATAGTTAAGCTATAATCCTGTATCTATTAACTTCACTATTTATTCATCTATAAAATGTCTCCGATCCGGTGATCAATTCGATCGCGTTGCACCGCTTTTCTGCATTGCCAACCTTGAAGATTTGGCTGCAAAACAGCAAATAGCTGAGGCTTTTTTTGCAGAAACTTTACCGCTTGCACAAGCTAATTTTTCCTCTGACAATGCCCTAACACTACCGCCCTAGGCTCAAAGTTTCGTCCCGAAAGCGATTAATATAGTATTATCAACTTATATCTTGCACCACTGTCAATAATCCTTTTTTGAACAGGCTTTTCGGCCTGTTCCACAGGAAAATCTACTCTTTGTGGAACGGGCATCTTGCCCGTTCTTGAGAAAGATGCAAGATGTGAGTTCAACTTTAAAGATTAACATCCCATGACAAAACTCAGCGTCAACATCAACAGAATCGCCCTCCTCAGAAACTCTCGAAACATCGGCATCCCCAGCGTTACTGAAGCCGCAAAAACAGTAATTGCTGCTGGAGCTCATGGCGTTACAGTCCATCCCCGCCCCGACGAAAGGCATATCAAAGCCGCCGATGTTTACGAATTAGCCAAAATGCTAACCGTTGAGTTCAACATCGAAGGAAATCCGTTTCAGCCGCCATTTATGGATATAGTTTGCGACGTAAAACCGGCTCAGTGTACCTTGGTGCCAGACGCTCCTGACGTGCTAACATCCGATAGCGGTTGGAATATTCCCGAAAATCGCGATCGGCTGTTACCAATCATTGAAAAATTAAAAGACAATGGTATCAGAGTCAGCTTGTTTATGGACGCAGATGCTGCTCTCATGCCGCTAGCAAAAGAAGTTGGAGCAGACAGAGTAGAACTGTATACGGAACCCTACGCAACTGCTTTTCGCGAAGGGAGAGTAGAATCTGTTTTTCAAGAATATGTCTTAGCAGCTAAAGCCGCTCAATCAGCAGGTTTAGGGGTGAATGCCGGACATGATTTAAATTTGCAAAACTTAGCTAAATTTTGCTCTATTCCTGATATACTAGAAGTATCAATTGGTCATGCTTTAATTGCGGAAGCGCTAGAAATGGGGTTGTCCAACACAGTACAAGCTTACCTAAAAATCCTGGCAGGTTCGTAGTACAAATTAACCTCGTGTGGTAGGGCGGATGTGGTAGTGATAAACTCGTTTTTATCAGAGAGAATAACTAAATCCGCCCTACAAACATACAGTATCAAAAATTACGTAAAAAATGGTTTGACACGCTACAAATATGGTAAGGTGGGGTTAGCAGCGCCCTAGATAATTAGGCGATCGTCAATCGATTTTAGATTTTAGATTTTAGATTTTAGATTTTAGAATTGAAGCATTGACTTGCGCGAGATAAATACGTTCGGCAAGTTTCATCGGATACAGGTTTTTTATTTCTCGACGGATGAATCACGTGGCGGGTATCCTGGATGCTTTCGGTAAAGAATGAAGTAACACTAGGGGCCGTAACCCCGTGGGGTGCTAGCCGTGTTCTAGTAGCAACGCTCCTCCCAGAGCCAAGACACCGCGTTTTTTGGGTGTGGGCATTTCTTTAGCAAGCTCCTCGGAAAAAGCTGGAATTTTCCTCGACCAAATTACTAATATTCTGTGATGATATTATAGCTAGGGAGTATCATTGAAATGCCCCGACAAACTGAGGCTACTACTTAGCTCCCGCACTGCCAATTTGCTACCAGCAGATTTTGTGAAAGTACGGGATATTTACGTGTATCCTATATCCTCCTGTAGCCTCTGTGCGATCGCCCGATTTAATCCGGTGAAAACAGGCAAACACAAGTAACCATATACAATTCCTTACCCCCCTCGGAAGTGCGACATGAAAAAACTAATTTTACTGACTGGAATGCTACTCATGATGACGGCAAAATCAGTATTTGCCAGCCCAGTAGCCCCAAAAATTGCACCGAGCGAGCTGATGGCTGCCTCGGAAATTACAGAAACCCTTAACAAACCCGTTACTTCTGAATCAGTTTCAAACCTCGAACCGATCAAGCGAATGTCAACCTCGGAAATCCGAGAAACAATCAACCAACCCACCACCTATATTTTTGAAGGCATCAAAGGGCGAGAACTCACTCTCTCCCTGTGGGCGGGACAACTGACAGCCGAACTGTACAGTCCCAATGGTGAAAATATGGGGGTTATTGAAAAAGCAGACAATCAGTGGATTGGCCAGTTGCCAGAGTCAGGCATCTACCGCGTGCGAGTTACTCCGAAAGGTGAAACCACCAGCTTTGTACTCGGACGCGACTTTAACGCCAAGTGGACTTATAGGCCTGATCGCGCAATTCCCATAGCATTCAAGGAAAAACAAGCCACAGTCAAACTCAAAATGTCCGGCTACCAAATCCAGCCCATCACGGTTCAAGGCCAGCAGGGACAGACAATTAGGGTGACAGCTAGCAACAAAAATCTAGATCTGGCGATCGAATCTCCGACGGGACAACTCCTGGATCAAGGCGAAGGTCAAACTTTTGCTCAACTACCGGAATCCGGCACCTACCGGGTAATCGTAGTTGCCAAGAGGCCGGTCAAGTCCTCAATCCGAGTTTCTGTGCAATAGCAAAGATTGCACAACTACTCTTGAGGGCGATCGAATTTGCGCCGCCCAAAAAAACAGCTCGCCCCATTGGCGAGCTGTTTTTTGTGTAACATCAACCTTGGATCAGCGCTTCAAAACGTTCTTGTTTCCAAATGCAGCTTAAATCCGGGTCAGCTAAAGCTAGCTCTCGGTATAAATTAGGGATAAACTCAACAGCCCGCTGCAAATTGTCAAGGGCCAAATCAGCAAATCCCAGTAGCGCATAACAGCAAGCTTTATTGTAAAAAGCGTTAGCAAAATCAGGATGTATTTCTAAAACTGTTTCGTAGCAAGCAATCGCCTCAGAGTAGCAGCCTTTTCGCGCCAATTCCACGCCTCGGTTGTACCAAATTAAATAATCTTCAAAGGGACGCTCAGATGTGGGAGTGAACTTGGCATTTCTCTGATTTAAACCTACTAATTTCTCCAAAGCAACTCTCCGTTCGCCCACAGCATCAGCTCTGCCCGGTTGTAGAGCGATCGATCGGCTAAAACTAGCTACTGCTTGTTTGTAAAGTCCCATAGAGTTTGCAGCTATACCGCGATTGTACCAAGCCTTCGCATCGTCAGGCTTAAACTCGATCGCCCGGTCAAAACTGTTGAGCGCCTGATAGTAAAGCTTGAGTTCCAACAGGGCATTACCTCGGTTGTACCATGCCCAAGCAGCCTCCGGATACAAATTTAAAGAGCGATCAAAACTCAGAACCGCCTTCTGGTACAGCCCCATATCGATCAGCGTCAGTCCCCGGTTGTGCCAAATACTCGCCGCGCACGGACTGAACTCCAGAGCCCGGTCAAAACTGTTGAGAGCATCCATTGGGCGGCCCAACTTTCCTAAAGCAATAGCCCGGTTGTGCCAGCCAAAGCTCGCATTCGGCTCCACCGCCAAGGCCTCATCAAAACTCTTCAGCGCCTCTAAGTGCCGTTCTAATTTCCCCAGAGCCATACCTCGGCCGAACCAAGCCTTATAATGATCTGATTGCAACTTCAAAGCTCTGTTAAAGTTCGCCAGAGCACCATGATCATCGTTAGCTTCGAGGTGGCGCGAACCCAGATGGTAATACCAAGCCGCTTCCAAGTTTTGAATTAAGTTCATAATATTTCGTATCTATCTTAAGGATGATTCTACCTGATATCCTACTGGGAGTAAAACTGTAATTCCACTAAAAATATGAAAAATTTGATACAGGGCGATCGCCCGTACACACTACCCGTAACAACCTCAACAATTTGCGATCGAAACTAACTATTTTCCTCTGGTAAAAAGCTCTTTTAGCTAACCGCACTCATCGTTTTTTAGAGCGGCTGTGAATCTTAACTCTGGGTGAATCACGCAACTCTTACCACCGCATACCGAATTAGGTTTGCAGTTACACAAAAAGTCCTAGGGCGCCCCAAGTCTAACTGCAAATCTCCTAGTGCTAATAGCTTCTACTTCTGGTTGCCCAATTCAAGCAACCACAACCGCTGTTTTAGCATTCTCACTCAACATCAACTGGCCTGTTGCATCAATACTAAAATCTTTGCCCAGCACAAAACCCTTGCCCATCAACCGCTGGCAAACAATCAGCGCAGTAATCCGGCGAATTTCTTCCATCACGTCAGCAGGAATCAAATAACTCAAACTCCAGATCACGGACTCGCAGTCATACCAAATCAAACGCTCAATACTGACAATCATCAAAGCAGCTACACTGTCAACAGACAGCCGCCCTCTGAGATCCGCAATCAAATCCTTACCAATTAAGCTATTGCGAGTCATCATCGCTCTAGCCATCTTCCCAATTTCTTGTTCGAGTTCTAAATGATTCATGCTTGGCACTGGCTTTTATGTTTTTAAAGCACTACTAAAAGTAAAAACAGTAGCCGCTACCAGGCTCTGCCCTAGCGTAGCTGACGCAGGCTCTACCGTAAGTCCTTTTAACAAAGTATACCTAAAGAAAGATCAAAAATGTATCTAAAGGCAGATACAAAAATATATTTTATTAAAAAAAATTGTTTACCAATCCCCACAAGAGTTTTTACGAGCAGCGAATTGAGTATTTGTGATTGATCGGGGCCGGAGTAAAATCAATCGATTTTAGATTTTAGATTTTAGATTTTAGATTGGTAAATTCGATACATACTTAATAAAGTAGTTACTTCGGAGAAAAAAAATAATGGCTGCAAACCAGGCAGACATCGATATTGCCCCCTTGATCGACTACGGCCTGATCGACCCCACCGCCACGCCAGAGCAAGTAGAACATTGTTGCCAACAAGCAGAGAGATTTGGCTTTGTCACAGTTTGCGTGTATCCCGCCTACGTCCGGCAAGCAGTTGAGCTGCTGCACGGCAAACGTCCCAAAGTCTGTACAGTTATAGGTTTTCCCACCGGTGCTTCGACTTCAACGGTGAAAGTTTACGAAGCTCTAGAAGCAGCAGATAATGGAGCCGTAGAGTTAGATGTCTCCGTTAACTTAGGATTGTTGAAAGCTGGAAGAATCGACGAATTCCACCGGGAATTAGCCCAAATTTGCGAAGAAACTAATCTCACCATTAAAGCAATTATCGAAAGTTCCCTCCTTTCCGATGCCGAAAAACAATTAGCGGCGGAGATTTGTATGGAAGCCGGCGCCGCCTACATCAAAACCAACACTGGCTTTTTTGGCCCGGCGAAAGTTGACGATGTGCGACTGCTGAAGGAAGTTACGAAGGGACGGATTGGGATTAAAGCGGCTGGCGGAATTCGTACTCACGAACAAGCTCTAGATTTGGTAGTAGCTGGGGCAACTCGTTTGGGGACTTCTCGTGGCCCGGAATTAATCCGCCAGCGCGATAATTTAGACAATCGTTGACAGTTGACAGTTGACAGTTAACTGTTGACTGTTGGCTGTTAACTGTTGATATCAAATCCGTTAGCATCGGAATAGTAAATTCCAGTTCACAGTTCACAGTTCACTGTTCACAGTTCACGGCGTCAACAGTCAACAGTCAACCGTCAACATCATGTATGAGTGTTACCGGAAATGATATGATTTGTATTCATTGGTCATTAATCAATTGTTTATCATCAATTGTTTCAAGGAGTTAATAGGGAGAACTTCCCACAGCTACAAGTTTATCAATTAGCAAAAAGAATCTCAAAAGAAATATAGTTTTAACTGGTTCCCAGGCAGAGCCTTGGAACCCATATTTAGAGGCTCTGCCTCGGCTGGGATTAGGAGGCAGAGCCTCCGGATCTGCGTTACCAGGCTCTGCCTGGTAACGAGTATCTAATAAAAGTTCTGCGTCGCGGACTGTTTTTGCTACTGTCCTTGTAAATCTAAAATCTAAAATCTAAAATCTAAAATCGAGTGACTCGAACTTACAAAGCAACTGGAATCAATCTCAAGAGTGCACCCATCGGCGAATCCGATCGAGTGCTGACAGTTTTGACGCGGGAATTCGGCTTAATTCGAGCCGTAGCACCGGGTGTTCGCAAACAACGATCGACCATTGGCGGTAGAAGCGAATTATTTGTTGTCAACGAATTGCTAATTGCCAAAGGCCGATCGCTCGACAAAATTACCCAAGCCAACACCGTAGAATCCCATCCGGGTTTGAGCCGCAACCTCGGAAAACTCGCAGCGGCGCAATATCTGGCCGAATTGGCGATCGCCAGTGCCCTTTCCGATGAGCCCCAAGAAGAACTCTTTTGGTTGCTGGGCGAACATTTGAGCCGTTTGGAGCGTTTGTCCGATCGCACAGAAATCCAATCCGCCGCCGTACTGATTGCTCACCTCGCCCACGGCATTTTTCACTTGCTAGCCTTAGCAGGCCTCGCGCCCCAAGTCCAAGTTTGCTGCGCCACCAGAGGGCCGCTCATCCCAAATTTCACCGATCCGAACTGGCAAACCGGGTTTAGTATACCCTCTGGGGGAACCTTCAGCTTGTCCGAGCTAGCTAACCTAGAGGCAGAACTCTCTTCAGAAAACGGTAGCTTGTACAAATCCGCCTCCCGTTCCCGGCAAACGAATGGCAGCAAACACTTGACAAATTTCGAGATTAATGCTAAGGAATTAGCAGCGCTGCAACAGTTGGCTAGTCCAGAACTAGGAGAGGGGATTGCCGATCGAACAACTTGGGTATCTGTCGAAAATATTTTGCGACAATATGCCCAGTATCATTTAGGTTGCACGATTCGATCGGGAAGCTCGATCGACACCTACCTAGAGAGTTTTGAGTTTTAAATTTTGAGTGTTGATTTAAATAGGTGAAGGGGCGATCGTACATCGCACCCCCAGCCTGCCGGATACCCGAACCTGCCTGCCATTTCAGGTAAATTTTCAAGGTTGTTGCGACATCAGATAATAGATAGAGATAAAGTTACGAGATTATTAATAAACTTAGGGGTTAACACCTCAATTTCAAATTCCCATCCCCCCAACCTGCACCATCCCAGGCCATCCACCCCAAATCCTATGATGCGACTGTCTGATTCTGATTTGAGAATATCTGTGTTAGCTGTGACCCACCACAAAATGGAAGAACGAGAAAATTTTCCAGAGTTTGACTCTTATCCCCTCTTGGCCGATCGACAATGGAGCAACGTCCCAGACCCAGAAATGGATAAATACCCCACAACTCCAGCACCAGACTGGAACAACGGCAATAGCCCACAGCCCGAAGCAATCCCCCCGGTTCCCACACCAGAGCCAGCAGCAGAACTCTCCGAAGCAGTAGCCGAAATTCCCGAAAAACAAACGGGATTTCTGCCAGTGCTCAAAAACCCAAATTTTCTAGCATTGTGGAGTGGGCAAGTTTTTTCCCAACTAGCAGATAAAGTTTATCTCGTACTGACGATCGCCCTCGTAGCCAGCCGCTTTCAAGCGCCCGATCAAACCATCAGTAGGTGGGTATCAGCAATCATGATCGCCTTTACCATTCCCGCAGTGCTGTTCGGGGCTGCAGCAGGCGTGTATGTCGATAGGTGGTCGAAAAAAGCAGTGCTCGTCGCCACAAACCTGCTGCGGGGAGGCTTTGTTTTAACCTTGCCCGTGCTGCTGTGGCTCTCTGATGGGTGGGAACTTGGTCAACTGCCACTCGGATTCTGCTTGCTGCTGCTAGTGACATTCCTCGTTTCGACTCTAACTCAATTTTTCGCCCCTGCAGAACAGTCAGTGATTCCCCTAATTGTGGAACGCCGCCACCTGCTATCAGCAAACTCCCTCTACACCACAACCATGATGGGTTCGGTGATTATTGGCTTCGCAGTCGGAGAACCCTTACTAGCTTTAGCCGACACTCTATTTTCAAACCTCGGCGGCGGACTCGGCATCGGCAAAGAATTAGTAGTAGGCGGAAGTTACGCCTTCGCCGGAGTGCTGTTGCTGTCGATGCAAACAGGCGAAAAAAACGAAGTCGAACACGAACCGCCCCACCCCTTAGCAGATTTGCGAGATGGCCTGCGTTACATCAACGATCAACCGAAAGTCCGCAATGCTTTAATTCAACTAATTATTCTATTTTCCATTTTTGCAGCCTTAGCAGTTCTAGCAGTTCGGCTGGCAGAAATCCTCCCCGGTATGAAAGCATCACAATTTGGCTTTTTGCTGGCGGCGGTAGGCGTTGGCATGGCTGCTGGGGCGACGACAGTTGGCTATCTCGGCCACAAATTTTCTCACTCCCAACTGAGTTTAATCGGCTCGATTGGGATGGCACTTGCTCTGATGGCCCTTTCTGCATTTACACAGCATTTGTGGCTGTCGGTGCTGTTCATTACCCTGTTGGGTTTATTTGCCTCATTGGTGGGAGTGCCGATGCAGACTACAATTCAAGCAGAAACCCCAGAAGAAATGCGGGGAAAAGTCTTCGGGCTGCAAAACAATGCCACTAATATCGCTTTGAGTTTACCGTTGGCTTTGGCCGGGGTAGCAGAAACATTTCTGGGTTTGCCGACAGTATTTTTGGCCTTAGCAGGATTAGCGATGGCTGGGGGTGTCTTAACCTGGTATATTTTCCGTAGCAGTAATAGCAAAGTCGATCGAATCTAAAAAATAACAAACTCTGATTTACTGGAATGCACATCGCTTGGCTAGGAAAAAAATCACCTTTTTGCGGTAACGTCACTTACTCCAGGGAAGTCACCAACGCACTATTAGACCGGGGATACCAGGTCAGTTTCCTGCACTTTGCCCAAGAGGCGGACTCACTGGACAGGAACAATACGGGGTGGAGTATGGCAAATGGTTCATGGGGAAAGGGAATTACTCAAACCTCATATACCACTTCGCTTTCGTCCGCCAGTTGCAACGAAGTCTCTTTACCCTGTCACTACAAATCGCAAATTTATACGATTCCCACTCTCAAGTCCCGCACAGTGCTGATGAAATCTCTGCGGCGGCTGAAACCAGATGTTGTTCACGCTTCCCTGACGCTTTCGCCTTTAGACTTTCTGCTGCCGGAAATTTGTCAAGAATTGAATTTGCCTCTGGTGGCGACTTTTCACCCGCCGTTCGATCGCAAATTGCGGAATTTGACATCGGGAACCCAACACCTGATGTATCAACTGTACGCTCCGTTTTTGGCGAACTACGACTCGACGATCGTTTTTTCTCAGATTCAGCGGGATATATTGGTGAAATTGGGAGTGCCACAGGAACGGGTGGCTGTGATTCCCAACGGCGTGGATGCTGTTAAATATTCTCCAGGGCCTTCGGGGTTGAAGTCGGAATTAAAGGCCGATCGAATTTTTGTTTACCAAGGCCGCATTGCCCAGGAGAAAAATGTCGAGTCGATGCTCAAGGCCTGGAAACACTGTAATTTTGGCCCTGGGAACGTATTGGCGATCGTAGGCGACGGGCCCCTAGCCGCCTCGCTGCAACTGTTTTACGGCGAAGATGATGGCATTGTGTGGCTCGGATTTGTCGCCGAGGAGGAACGCCGGATCGAAATTCTCCGGGGTGCTGACGTATTTATTTTGCCTTCTTTGGTGGAGGGACTGTCGCTGTCGCTGCTAGAAGCGATGGCCTGCGGTTTAGCTTGTTTGGCAACCGATGCCGGTGCTGACGGCGAGGCCTTGGAGGATGGCGCGGGGATAGTTTTGAACACTCAGCGGGTACGAAGTCAGTTGCAAACCTTGCTGCCGCTGTTTTGTGATCATCCTGAGTTGGGAATGCTGCTTGGTCAAAAAGCACGCCAACGAGCGATGGAGCGTTACACTCTCAGTCAGAATATTACTGAGTTGGAAAAGCTTTATGCAGAGGTTTTGCAAAAGCAGCGGGTGCCACTTCGCGGTTTAGCATAATTCAGCAGGAAGAAGGAACTCCGAACCCGTTGAAATTAATCCGTGTATCCGTGTCAAAATTCGTGTCGTGCCTTCCTTCTTCCTTCGCATATGACTTATAGAAATCCCGCTCCTACAGTTGATATTATCATCGAATTAGCCGATCGCCCCCATCGGCCGATCATACTCATCGAACGCCGCAATATTCCCTACGGCTGGGCAATTCCCGGCGGTTTTGTCGATTACGGGGAAGCCGTAGAAACGGCGGCAAAACGCGAAGCTTTAGAAGAAACAAGTTTGAATGTAGAATTAATTGAGCAATTTTACGTTTATTCTGACCCCAATCGCGACGCCCGCGAACACACTATCAGTATTGTATTTTTGGCTTCTGCAACGGGCCAACCTCAAGCCGCCGACGATGCTAAAAGTTTACAAATTTTTGAATCTTGGCAGATTCCTCGTGAATTGTGTTTCGATCACGATCGCATTTTACGAGATTATTGGCGTTACCGTCATTATGGATTGCGTCCGCGTTTGTAGGGTGAGGATTTTTTAACCGCAAATGCACGCGGATTAAGGCAGATTAATTGTTATGATTTATCGGTGATTTATCTGTGTTAATCTGCGGTTAAATTCATTAAACTAAATTCTATGGCAAGCTTGACAATATTAGGCGGAGGTGCTTGGGGTTCGGCCTTGGCAAATCTGGGAGGCAAAAAAGGCGATCGAGTTAATTTGTGGTCGCGCAGCAGTTCTGTTAATCTAGAATCAGTTATAACAGGTGCGGATGTTGTTGTTTCGGCAGTTTCGATGAAAGGGGTGGGCGCAACAGTCGATCGACTGCTTGCGTTAGAGTTAAGTCCCAGTACAATTATAGTTACTGTCACCAAAGGTTTAGACCCCGCCAGTACGCGCACTCCATCTCAAATTTGGCAAAATGCGTTTCCTAACAATTCAATTGTGGTACTTTCCGGCCCTAATCTTTCGGAAGAAATTCAGCAGGGGTTGCCGGCTGCAACGGTAGCGGCGAGTTGGGATTTAGTGGCGGCCAAGCAAGTGCAAAATATTTACAGTTCCGATATTTTTCGGGTTTATGTGAATGAAGACCCGCTGGGGACTGAGTTAGGTGGAACTTTGAAAAATGTATTTGCGATCGCCGCTGGTGTTTGCGACGGTTTACAATTAGGAACTAATGCTAAATCTGCTTTGCTGACTCGCGCTTTGCCGGAAATGATTCGGGTGGGAGTTCGTTTGGGAGCTCGCGCAGAAACTTTTTACGGTTTGTCAGGTTTGGGAGATTTACTCGCTACTTGCAACAGTTCTTTATCGCG
This sequence comes from Microcoleus sp. B9-D4, assembly GCF_036705105.1. Lineage (NCBI taxonomy): Bacteria > Bacillati > Cyanobacteriota > Cyanophyceae > Oscillatoriales > Microcoleaceae > Microcoleus > Microcoleus sp. B9-D4. Next base: position 94,406 of record NZ_JAUBTS010000019.1, on the reverse strand, counting down.
CAATTATCGGGTTGGTTTCGGATTGGCTAAAGGCAAATCTTTAGAGCAAATTTTGCACGAATTGCAGAGCACTGCGGAAGGAGTCAATACTACTAATGTGTTGATTGATTTAGCTAATCGACGCGAGATAGAAGTGCCCGTTTCCCGTCAAGTTTACCGCTTGTTGAATGGGGAAATTACTCCAGAACAAGCCGTTTTATCGCTGATGGAACGCACTTTAAAACCGGAGTAATAACCCAAAAAATTGTTCGCTATCCCCTTCATGATTCGGCGGTTGAAACCGCTACTACACAAACAAAGTCCGCCTACGCGGACTAAGAAATAAAGCGGGATAAATACGATCTATTTACCGCCGTAATAAAATGCAATTTCTTTCTCTTTCAACGGTGCAAAGTTGGCCGCAACCAGCATTTTATCGAGTTCCTCTTGTCCGATGTGTTTGACACCGATTCGGACAATGCGCGATCGCATTGTATTTGACACGCCACTGCGCTGTCTCCCGGCTTCTAATCCCATCACTTGCTCGTACAGGTCTAATTTTGCTTGCGGAATCGGAGTACCGTCAAAGTCGATTCCAGAGGCGATCGCAACATCGATCGCATCTGCACCAGTTGTAGATTGAGCCGCTGAGTTTGTTTCTGAAGACATTGTGCAAATTAAATAAAAAGGACGATCGTCATTAAAAGTAGTTTAGTCCTAAAAGGGTCAAAGTTGAGCACCAAACTCTAGCACAGCTCAAAACAGGGTAAACTCGTGAAACAAGCTAAACAGTCCGCCCCACAGTGTTCGATTAAGAACAGTTTGCCGCAAGGGCGATCGCACTTAGCATTTCTTCAAACAACGGATTGCCAAAACTCATCAATTGCAGTGAAGCATTTTCCTCAAAAATATCCGGGTAAAATGTGAGACAATAATCGCGACTTTTATAGTTAAGATGCCAAGTGCGATTTTCAGAGCGATCGAATGTAGCGCCAATTTGCTTTAAAATCAAAGAATTGACAAACAAATTTTCGATGGTTTCAGGAAACAGAGAAGTCGGCTGCAGAGGTTGACGGATTTCTTGCAAGTCTGATTCTACATCCATCGCTACCATTTCATCGAGGGCAGGGCCCGGAGGCGGCGCGTCTAAAATGCGATCGAACTCTCCCAACAAAACGCCCTCTTCTTCGGGATCTGCACTCATCACAGCCCGTTCGATGAAAGTGGGAACTGTTGCCAGAATCGGTTGCAAATTGCCGACAACGGTTTGAAAAGCATCGATGCGATCGCGCAATTTCTTGTAAACCTTCGCCTCAACTGTTCCGTCATAGTAAAAATTGTGTATTCTGACGGTATCATAAATCTGCCCGATGCGATCGAGTCTGCCGATGCGTTGTTCGACTCGCATGGGATTCCAAGGCATATCGTAGTTGATTAAAACGCCGCAAGTTTGCAAATTTAGCCCTTCTGATGCGGATTCGGTACAAAGTAAAATTTTGATGATTCCTTCTCGGAATTTGGTTTTGATTTGTTCTTTCGGAAAAATTCGCCATTGGCCATTTTGATACAATTCTCCGCCGCGCCCGGAATAGCAAGCAATCTGAGCACCATATAATTGTTGTAAAGCAGTTCTGAGATAGTCCATTGTGTCGGTGTACTGCGTGAAGACGATCGCACTTTCGCGCTGGATTAGTTCTTGACGCAAAATTGTGATAAAATGCGAAAGCTTGCTATCTTCGCCTGTATTCTCAAATTGATAAAGTAAATCTTCTAAATATTTAATTTCTTCAGGATCGGCTGGTTCAAAATAAGATTCCATTCCTTCCAGAATCACATCATCGGCATCATCTAAATCCTGAAAATCATCCTCAGTAATGCTAATTCCTTCGAGGCGGCGCTGCAATGATTCGCGGATGGCATAAAACGAACTTGTCAGGCGTTTGCGGTAAAGAGTCATCAAAAATCCTAACGCTTTGCGGTTGTCTTTTTGCGCTAGATTGTAAAAGTGGCGCACGTAATTGCTGACGGCGAGATAAAGCGGCACTTCGCGGTTATTTTCTAATGTAATCGCATTGTCTCTGACTGCGCGGTGGGGAATATCGCGATCCAACAATCCCCGCTGATAGTATTGGCGCAAGGTGTCGCGGGTGTGGCGAAACATCAAATCTTTGAGGGGAGTATTCACTGTCAAATATTGGCGGGAAGCGGCGATAAAATCCGTGTCTTCAGCAACTTGTTTCGGGTTGACTCGCTGGTTTTTTTCCCAGACATCGCGCAACTTATAATATAGTAGCCGATCGCCCTTCTGTAAATATTCCTGCAACCGAGTACAGGGCGAACCGCCTTGGTGGAAGTAATCCACAGACATCTGCTGCCAAAAATTCAAGTTTTGGCGATCGGGCTTTTCCGACAATGTGCTAAAATAATTGCAGAAATTCTCACCATAAGACCAATGTCCGTGGAGTCCGAGAAGTTGCAATAAATCGAAAACTTCGATCGCATCAATCTGCATGGGCGTGGCGGATAATAATAACAGCGATCGGCTTTTTTCTTTCAATTGCTGCATTAACTCAAGCAACCGATTCGGAGTTTCCTTGCGGTTTTGCGGGCTTTGGCGGCGGGCGTGATGCGCTTCATCCAGAATCACCAAATCCCACGGTTGCGCGTCTAAAAGCTGTTTTGTGCGATCGCTCCGACGGACTAAATGAGATGATGCTAAAATGAGATTTTGGGAATTCCAAATATTTTCTTCCCCTGACTGACTTTTCTCCCCATGCGGATTTTTTAATTCACCTTTGCTATAACTCCAAAAGTGCAAGTTAAATTTTTCGCGCAATTCTTCGTGCCATTGCGGCTGAATGCTGGCTGGTGCTAAAATTAACACGCGCTTAACTTTTTGGCTGACGAGTAAGTAACGCAGAATTAACCCAGTTTCGATGGTTTTTCCCAATCCAACTTCATCGGCAATTAAGAAACTTTTCGGGAAATTTGCCGCCACTCTACGCAATATCTTAATCTGATGCGGCCAAGGTGCGATCGGAATAGATTTCAAACAATAATCGAGACAACTTGGCGAAGCGTACAAATTGAAAAGCGGTTCAAATTTAGCATAATCTAGGAATAATTCAGAATCCCCAACAACTCCTCCTAAATCCCGACTCCTAACATCCGTTACATCCGCTACATCCGCTACAAAATCCGTTGCCGAACCTTCCTCATCCGTTACATCCGCTACAAAATCCGTTGCCGAACCTTCCTCCCGATTCCACACAGGTTTACTGCTGGGCGCGTAGTTTAGCAGCTTATTTTTCACCGCTTCCGGCACTTCAAAAACGCGCACATTCGGCGATAAATTGTTCCACAACTGTTCAAACCGAAAAATCTCTTCAGAAACTCGTTCTGCATCTCTGCCGCCTTCCCAAGCACAATAAACGTGGAAAGATTCAACGTTGCTTTCCCAACCGCTGAGAGATTCGTTATTGGAACCGCTAAAGGCTAATTGTGCGCCGTTACAGTCGGTGAAAATGCCGACTTTTTCGTGAAAAATATGCTGGCGATCGAGTAAACTTTCAGTATCTATTGGTAAGCCGTTAGATTTGAGGGGAACGGCGATTTTAATATCGAGATAACTGTTTTGAATCAGCCAACTGAGGATTTCAAAATGTTTGAGTTGGGCGAAGGTTTTGGGCGGCTGTAAATCGGTATCGAGGCGGATGGTAACTGCATCTCGGAGGGCGTAACCTTGTTGGATAGCTTGCAAGTCTTGCGGGCTGAATTGACAGCCCATGATTAACCGCATCCGCCCTTGATTGTGCAGCATTGCGCCCAATCCCTGCGCTACTTTACTGAGGATGGCGCTGTTGAAAAAGCCGGATTTGCGATCGTACTGTAGAGCACATTCTAGCGCGGGAATGTAGAAATCGGCGATCGGGTTATTTTCGTTGCTAGAATAGCTGATGCGCCAGGGATAATCTGTTAAATTCATGTTATTAGTTATTTGTTATTGGTTATTTGTTATAACCATTGATAATATGGCAACGGAAAACACGCTGCCCTGCCTTAAAGTACCACCAATAGTCCGACAGGGGTTGAAACCCCTGCCTCAAAGCTAAAGTCCTCTGAAGAGGACTGAAAAACTCATTAGTCATCTTCAATAATTATTGTGGGGTAGACATCCTGCTTGCCCTTTACAGGCTTGTCTGCAGATGTCGATTAGTCCTCTTCAGAGGACTTTCGCTTTGAGACAGGGAATTCATTCCCTGGCGGACTGGCGGGTTGGCGAGAGGACTAGCGGACTGACAGCTTAAGTTGACACCAATAAGCACAACGCCGTATCCCTTTTGTCCCCTGATTCTTTCAACCACCTAACCAAAATCTAAACTCAACTGTCCCTCAAACTGAATTTCCATCTGTTCATAAACAACCTTCGCCTTAATCTCATCCATCGCCAACCACAAATCCAACAAAGCCTTCTCCTCCGGTATCCGTTTCTTCTCATCCCCAATCCGGGGAATCACTTTCAGCGCCACTTCTATCGCCCGCATGAAATTATCGTTATCAGTCAAAGCCGTTTTTTTCATAAACTCGCGCACGATTTGAATATCTCCGTCCTCCTGATACAAACCGATAATCGCGTGCAATCCATCCACTAAATAGGTAATCGAAAAATCTTGCGGATTGACCGAAAAAGCTCCTTTTTTCAGCCGCTGTTTCGGTGTCAAAAGTTTGCAAGTGCCGCTAACTGAGTCAATCAGTTTGTATTTTTTTGCTAAATCTACGACATCGAAACCGCCGACGGCGAGGGCGAGTTGTCGCGCTTCATCGAAGGGGAACTCGACAGCGCCGAAGGCATCCCACGCGAGGAAATACCACTGTGTCAGGGCGTCAAATCCGGCGGTATCGGTTTGTGCAAGTTTGCGGAAGCGATAGTTTGCAATGGCTTTTCTGGCTTCAGCAAATGCAACTTCCGGGCGCACTTCTTCGCCGCTGCTGTCGAGGATGGGATAGGAACGGCTGAACACATTTAAAGCCGGGCCAAAGGCGCTTAAATAAAGGTCGATTCCTTTGATGTCGTTGGCTTCAAATTCTGGGGCGCGTTGTTCGACGAGATTGGCGACTTCCGGGCGCAAATCGTCCCACCAAGCTTGGGCGGCGTTAGCATCGCGTTTGCGACAGACGAGGAGAACTGTACTGGAAACGGAGTTTTTCTGCGCTTGGTGCAAGTTTTGCGGGTTTTCGGTACTGACGGCCCAAGATGCGGTAATCTCGAAACCTGCATCGATGAGGGATTTTGTGAGTACGTCCCACGCGCCGGATTCTTTATGGTTGAATTGGACTGTCATCACGCCGTCATCGCGCAAAACTCGGTAATATTCGCTAAAAGCTAGCACCATTTTTGCTTCGTAATCTTGTTTGGCGAGTTCCTCCGGGGATGTGCCCATGTTGCGGAAGCGCGACGGGTTGGCGACGGCTTCTCTATCTTTGTCGGTGAGTTCTGAGTAGAATAAATCGGGGAAAATATCGCCTAATGTGCGCTTCATCCAGACGTAGAAAAAGTCGGAAAGATCGGCATAAGGAACGGTTCCATAATAAGGCGGATCGGTGATAATCGCATCGACAGAATTGTCGGGTATGTGGTAGAGGCTATCGGCTGATGCGGAATTGATTTGGATGGTTTTTGGGTCGTATTTTTCGATACCGGGTAAGCCGGTTGAGTGGGGTTTTGTGCCGAATAGCTTACAAAGGGGTGTGTAATCTCTGGCTCCTTCTTCCTGACACGCTTTCCAAAGTTCATTAGCACCATTAACTTCTGGATAATTCCACATTAAATTTAAAGCGTGTTGTGTAGAAGCTTTTTGGATACAAGCTCTAGCCGCGTTAAAAATTACTAATCTACAATTTGCATCAGCACATCTATCTAATACTAAAGCTAAATAAGTCGCGATCGCCTCTACTTTCTCTAATTGATACTCAGCCTGTAGCAGCACCTTAGCTTCGTTGATAATTTCTACATAAGTGAGAATCGTTAGCAACTGACGAGAGTTAAAGCACTGATTCCATTCCACAATCCCATAATTCCGAATCATCGAATATTGAGGATTAGTAGGAGTTGGTGCATGACTTATTAAATCTAATGCTTCCCAATCCGTTATTAATTCCGCAATTTTTTTTTCAGCTAATCTGACTCCTTCTAAATCACATTCGCGGGGCGTGGTAAACTCTAAACTACCTTTTCCTTTTTTATAAGCAACTGCATAAATTTGATGTCCTAGTTTACTGTCTTGACTTGGCGAACAAATATAGTCATTTTCAATCACACTCCCACAATTGGGACATTTCCCCACACCTCTGCTAATCGTGTTATGCACACTCGGATCGTACTCACCCGCATCCGTTTTAATCGTCGTTTCCTTGCCTTTCTTCCCCTTCACTAACTCAAAATCAACCCGCTTCTGTTCCGGGTTGGGAATGGGTTTCACCGCATACCAATCACTCGTAACTTTTCTGATTTCTCCCTTGCCTGCATAATTACTCGTCTTACTCAACCACCAATTCGGACTCAAAGGCACAACCGACTGACAACTCGGACAAACCACCGTATGAGCCCACAAATAATTCTGCACAGTTTCCCCCGGTAAAGATGGGAAAAACTCCGTTAATCTTTTCTCGGCTTCATCCCCCACCCATTTCACCCATTTATCAATATCCTCCTGCAAATCCGGGCCAAATTTCAGCGGATATTCCATCGCCGCCTTCATCGTCACCACCGCCACCGAATTGAGATCCGACGCCAACACATTCAACCCGTACCGCGCCGCCTCAAACGGAATGCTTCCCCCACCCGCAAACGCATCTAAAATCGTCGGCGTGCGATTCCCCCACACCTTCTCGCAATAGTCATGAACCTTTTTAATTCGCACCGAAGACGGGGGAGTTTTGTAGAGTTTAATTTCCTTCCCCGGTTCCAACCCCAGCAAATATTCAAACTCTTCTAAAGAGATATCTGCGGGTAAAATCGACGCCAAAACCGAAGCGCGAGAAAACGATAAAGGTTTGCGCGAATACCAGCGATGCAATCCTTTAAATGGATTGCCGCCGTGTTCGTAATAAACCTGCTCGTTGAGCAGATTTACGGGCATGATTTTCTCGATGAAGAGGTGAGGGCGCATGATTTTTTGGTTGTTGGTTATTGTTTTTAGGAACAGGCAAGATGCCTGTTCCACAAAGATTTAATTCTACTCGTTTCCAGGCTCTGCCTGGTAACGCAGATTCGGAGGCTCTGCCTCCAATTTCTCCAAGAAACAAGCGAGGCAGAGCCTCTAGAAATCGGTTCCCAGGCAGAGCCTTGGAACCAGTTAAAGGGGAGTAGGGGTTGACTTTGAATGCTCTTGTCCCCCCCTTATTAAGGGGGGCTAGGGGGGATCTCCTGGTTGTGGCTCCTAGCCAGCCCCTAAAAGGACTCATTCCCAACTCCTATGTGCATTGGTATTATCCCAAAATTTCTCGCTCAACTTTCAAATACCTCCGTCTTTTCAATGATAAACCATTCGTGGTACAATACTGCCAAGAAAAACTCTTCTCCTTTTGGGCGATCGCACACAGCCATATATCCCGATACAAACATATCATCATCAAAAGTTGTATTCTTAAGAAACAGAGTCAGCGAGTTGCCATCCGCGCTCCAAATTGCCCGCAAAATCGTGATATTTTGGTGACGAGATGCTTCAACGGGCAATAACACCCACCGCCCCTCAATTTCGATAAATTCAGGTTCGCCGTATCTAAACTCCGACTCCCATGTCTCCGGCCCTTCATGCTTCTCAATAATCCGATCCCACCGCACTGTTTTAATCTTGGCTAAAGTTTCATTAGACAAATCAGCAACTTTCATCAGATTAATCTCCCAATAAATTTTGCTTGTTTGTATCGAAGTCTAGATCCCCCCTAACCCCCCTTAATAAGGGGGGGACCGGAAGCAGTCAAAGTCAACCCCTACTCCCCTTCTTAAGGGGAATTTAGGGGGATCTAGACTTAGCGTAAAAACGAGATTTCTCAAGGATTTTAGTAAAATCGAATCAATCTCCCAATAAAATTCGCAAAGCTTTCAAAGCATTAGAACGATTGCCATTGGCAATTTTTCCAAACCAATAATGTGCCTCTTCATTACTCATCGCCATAATTCCCTCGGCAATATTCGCAATTCGTTCGGTTTTCGATAGCGGTTGCAGCGATTGAAATAAAATCGCCAAACTTACGCCGGATTCTTCTGATAATATATAAGGAGTTTGTCGCTGCTGAGATAAACTTTTAGGGTCGTAATTATTCGCTTTGAGAGTTGCATAAATTGTTTGTCTGGCTAAAACCAGAGCATTTCCTTTGAGTCGCCCCATTTTTTTCGCAGCAGGACGTTTTTTCTCTCCGGCTTTCTTGTAAGCACATTGGTAGAGTTCTAATGCGAAATTGTTATTTTGTAAAGGCAAAACTCGTAATTGAAATTCTTGCATAAAATAATCAAAATTATAGCATATTCCAGGTTTTTAGGGGCGTGGCACTGCTTATTGATATCAACTTAAGTTCAAAGGTAGTTACAGATTGTTGGTAATAGAATTAAACTTAGATCCCCCCTAGCCCCCCTTAAGAAGGGGGGGACCGGAAGTAACTCAAAGTCCCCCTTCTTAAGGGGGATTTAGGGGGATCTAGACTCAGATAAATACGAACTGTTTCAATATATGACCCTTGCCATTAAATTTAGACGCTCTACTGGATTGCGATCGAGCGTTTGTTTTATACTACTAATATCCGAGGCATTTGCTGGCAAAGCTGGCTTGAATTCTAAGGTGAGTGTCAAACTAACATCGGCTTGCGCGTCGGGACTGTTCAACAAACTGTTGATAGTCGAGAAAAAGCTCTGAAATCCCCGCATTTGACCTTGATATTCCAGCCGCACAAATTGATCGCCGGTTTGAATGGTTGCGGTTTGGTCGATTTGCGGTTGCCACCGCTGCAATAGGGCAATTGCCGTTCCCAATTTACGATAATCCATTACTTGATCCACAGACAATTCTAGCACTTCGATGCCTTGCACTTTGTGGTCGCTAATGCGATCGCCCAATCCCGCAAATACCGCATTTATCGTGCCGTCGAGTTCGATAATCGGCGGTTTCGCATCCCACAAACTCGGCTGTAGCGTTTCTACAAGATAAGCAGAATTCCTGGGATCTCGCACGCTAGGAACTTGAGGATTTAGATTGACATTGGTTGCTTTTTCTGCTGTCTCACCGTTACCGTAATCGGCCACCACACGAAAAATAGTGTTATTCACAATGGTGGCGTCATACTCATCGGAAGGGCGGAAATTTCCCGCCACCAAACTATCATTTTGATACAAACTAACCGTCAGTGCTCCTTTCGCTTTCCACCTGACACGCACGGGTTTTGCCGCTTCTGTACTCGGCATCAATTGGGCGCTGAGTTCCACTTCTTTGGGCGCTGGAGGTTCGAGAATGCCGCGTCTGTACAGGGAGAAGCGATCGCTAAATTCGATCGTCTCCGGCAGTGTCAACACGCTATCATCGGTTTTGATAAATAGTCTCTCCCCGACTTTCATATCCCAATTGCCCATTTTCAAACCTTCGCGAATCGTCTCCCGCAGCATCGAAACTTCCGCATCAAGGAGAATATTCAAACTCAAATCCTTAGCAAAAGCATCGCGCAGCGCCTTCGTCGTCCAACTATCCAACCCCGCAGGCCACACTTTTTGCAGGATAAAAGCCGGGGCGAAAGGTTTAGCTTCTTCGGCGCGAATCTTGCCGCAATCTTTGAGGGCTTTAAGAATCACGTCTTGCTGGTTGTTTTTGCCTTTCACCATACTCGCATCCTGGGCGGAAAGAGTGTAGTGCATCAATCCTTTCGGTGCTTTTACTTGGTCATTTGAAGGATAAAATAAATGGCGGTAAGCATTAGTCAAAGATACTCTCACAGCTATATCTTTCGCGCCTTCCCGTTCCTTCAATTGCTTCTGCTGGCTTCCCGATAAATCTGCCAGCCGGTTCTGACTTTTGAGAATATTTTGAATAGCTTTATATTCTCTGGCATTGTCGATCGCGCTTTCTAATTCTAGCCGATTTGCCACCAAAAATAACAAGCGATTGCGGTAGGTGCGAAACTTCCCCGATTCGCCGCTATTGTTAAAAATTCTCTCAATTAATTCCGGCGCTGCGTCGGTAGAAGCATTCACCATCGCATCGTCAAAGTCGATCGCGCACAACGCCACATCATCCGGGTTATCGTCTACATTTCCGGGACTTTCGATATTAGAAACTAAGGTAAAGAATTTCTTGGCAAAAATGCTATCTCGACGAATTCTCAAATCATCTTTCGCGAATCCCCTCCCAACTTGTTCTTTCTCTTCGGTAATGATTTTATTAATCGAAGGTTCTTCTTTAAACCGGGCTAAAGATGTGATCGGATCGAAGTCTAAATACCAAGCTACCTTCGTCAATCTTTCTAAAGCGCGATCGACAAAACCGCTGTCAACCCCCGGAGTCAGCAGCGACAAATTCAACTCAGCCAGCCGAATACCCGAAGAATTTCCCTGAGTCAAAGAATGCAAAAATATTGTTCTGCTTACCCAAGTAGAAAACGGCGGTTTTCCTGCTGCTATCCATTCCCCGTCTTGCAATTGTGCGTAAGCCGGCCTACCATCGGGATTGTAGATATCAGCGCCGATCGCATTCCGCAGGGGCGATCGCTGCAACCGAGAAGTCAGATCGTTAGTAATTTCGCCATCCATCCCTATGGGAATGTGATGCGTGTGAATCATCGGCATCCAACCGTCGCGATTTTCCCACAAATGCCGCACGACTTGCGCGAACAATCGCAAAGCGCCCCGCGTCTTCTGGAATTCGGGAATAGAAGCAATTTTTTTAGTAAGAAGATTGAACAATTCCGGGTGAAACGGATAACTTTGGGCGATCGCCTTTGAGTATGACGCATCTTTGCACCCATCGGGCAAATTAACGCGGCAATTGCGATAAGCCGCCAAATATTCCGATGCCACTTTTTGCGCCGCTTCCTCGCTAACTCTGTCAAACACGCGCTGTTTAACGATGTTGTAAATTTCGATATCTGTAGAAGGACTCAAAACCCGTTCTTGTCTTGCGGAAGCGCGCATCGTTTCTTGCAATTCTGCCGTTTCTTCCCCAAAAGTATCTGCTGTCGAGGCGAGGGAATAAACCAATACTAAATTATCGCAGGCTGCCGCCAAATCCATCAGGGAAAATAGAAAAGCTACCACTTGTTCGGCTAAATCGCTTCTGCCAATTTGTTTCGCTTTTGCCGATCGCAAATACCGCGCAATTTCATCTAAAATAATCACAGTCGGCTGTCCCCCCGTCAACCGTTCTAACACCGAAGTACCGGGACTGACACCGCTTTTATCGCTGCCTTGCAGTAACTGATAGCCACAAATCCCGCCAATTTGGTAAGCAATTTCGCCCCAAAGAGTGTAGGTTGTCAAGCCGCTGTCCGAGTGATAAACTCCTTGTTCTGGGTCTAAATCTCGACCGTCGATGGCTGCAACGGCGATCGGGCGATCGGGAATAACGCTAATATCTGTAAAGCGTTCCAATCCGGCAATTTCTCGCCCTTGCTTGCAGATATGCCAGAGTGCAATTTCATCGTGAGTTTTGCCGCCCCCAAAACTCGTTTCCAAACGAACCACCCCCGCCCCGGCGCTTTGCTTCATCAAGCGGCTGAAAACTTCCCGAATTAGGGTTTTAATACCATCAGTTGCGAAGGTATTGGCAAAAAATTTATTGGCATCTTGATAAACTTGAGGTGCAGTTCCTTCGACTACCAGCCGCAATTTTGCTGCAAATAAATCTAGAGACAAGTCTCCCGATAAAATCTCCTCTCTGGGCACGCAGGTATCAAAGATTAATGGCAGCATCTCAAAGCTCCTTAACTAATAATATCAATTCCGCACTTCATCGGAATTATTCATCTCTCTCTCGTCTCCCTCTGTGTTCTCTGCGTTCTCTGCGGTTAAATCATTCCGATATCCAATAACTAATGACTAAAATCGACATTTCCCCCGCTGACAATTACCCCAACTCTCGCATTTTCAGCTTTCACAACACCTGACAACAAAGCCGCTGCTGCTAACACTCCAGTCGGTTCAACAACTATCTTCATCCGTTCCCACATAAAAAACATTGTACTGCGAATTGCCTCTTCGGAAACTGTTGCCATATCATCAACATAATGAAGCACCAAAGGAAAGGTTAATTTCCCCAAAGATGGCGTGCGCGCACCGTCAGCAATCGTATCCGGGTTAGTAACAGTTTGTAGCGTTTTCGTGCGGAACGATCGCGCCGCATCGTCTGCTTGCTCCGGTTCTACTCCTATTACTTTACACTGCGGAGACAAAGTTTTTGTCGCGATCGCGCATCCCGACAGCAAACCCCCGCCACCGCAACAAACTAACAGCAAATCCAACTCCCCAACTTCTTCTATTAATTCCAACGCCGCCGTACCTTGTCCCGCAATCACCCACGCGTAATCATAAGGAGGAATAATTGTCAAGTGTCGTTCTGCGCCAATTTTAGTGGCTAATTCCTCGCGGGAAACTTGAGTGCGATCGTACAAAATAATTTCCGCACCGTAGTCGCGAGTCGCTTCCTGCTTGACTTTGGGCGCGTCTGCCGGCATCACCACAGTAGCAGGAATTTGTAGCAACCGTGCGGCAAGGGCGATCGCCTGCGCGTGATTTCCCGAAGAAAAAGTCAGCACTCCCCGCCGTTTTTCGGCTTCAGATAGCTGCATCAAAGCATTGCAAGCACCCCGAAATTTAAACGAACCCGTGCGCTGAAAGTTCTCGCACTTGAAAAACACCTGAGAATTTGTGCGTTTGTTGAAAGTTTCCGAAGTCAGCACCGGCGTCTTGAAAGCGGTGCCCTGCAAGCGATTTGCCGCCGCCTCCACATCCGCGAAACTGACTGACAAGGAATTTTGGGCACTCATAGATTTTAGATTAGGGCGATCGAGGACTCTATTTATAGGGTGGGCATTGCCCGCTTCACTCCTACCATTAAATTATAAATTTTTATTATATTTTGTAAAATAAAAATTCTTAGGTGTTGCGCTTAATGGTTAAAAAAGCTGTTGACTAAAATCAAACTTATGACAATTTACTATCAAAAATTAAAGGGCGTTTGTACTTGCACAGGAGAGGAATTAATGAATACAAATTTAACCACCGCCCGATTAATTGTAGGGAAAGGACACGGCGCCGTGTCCTGATTTTGGGTAATATCAAATCCGTTGGCATAGAAATTATTCATCTCTCTCTTCCCTTTCTCTGTATCCTCTGTGTCCTCTGCGGTTAAATCATTCCGATACAACCAGAATGGATATAACGGGTAAAATAAACCGGATTGGATGGTGAAATTGCCCTCGCGAGTGCGATCGACTCCAACCATCGACAACAATGCAAAAGAGGACACGGCAATGCCATTTCCCTACCCAAAAAATAGCGACTAAATTGTTAAACAATTACAAAAAAAGGACACAGCATGGCTGTGTCCTTACCCGTATCTTGTAGGGACACAGCCATGCTGTGTCCCTAACCGTACCCCCGATATCCCGATTAGGATTCTTGCCGTTTAGAACAAGAACAATTCAGAATTACCGGTCGGTCCCAAATTGACATCGACAGTAGCAAACAAACTGTTACCGCCAACCGTAGAACCGTTGCTATCGTAATACAGTTTAGTAGACAAACCGTCGTAGATAGCCATGATGGACGGCCCGGTTAAATCTGCTTCAAACACAGTTACATCAGACACTGTGCTGCTGTAAGCGTAGAAACTCGAAGCCAAAGTCCCTCCGGTTGTAAACGCTGCAAAACCAGTTTTGTCGAGGTTAATTACATCATCAGCAATGCTGTAATTGGTAATTACATCCCCGCCGCCAGCAGTAGTTCCGCTGAACACAAACACATCCGCACCAGCACCGCCGTTGAGAACATTGGTTCCCACACCACCGATTAAAGTGTCATTCCCGATGCCGCCGTTGAGAGTATCGCTACCGCCACCGCCGAAGAGGCTGTCATTACCATCATCGCCGGAAATGCTGTCGTTACCCAAACCGCCGTCGAAAATGTCCGCACCAGAACCGCCGCTGAAGATGTCAGCAAACTCAGTACCAGTGACGCTGTTAGCACTCGCATCTCCGGTAAATAACACAGGAGAGGTGAAGTTGTAACCGCCAGCACCTGAACCGAAATTGTTAAAGTCGGTTGGGAAAGTATTCCCAGCAGCATTTAAATCAGCAACGCTGCCTGAGTTGGTAGGAGTGTCACCCGCAGAAGGTGCGATCGTACCTGTAAATACAAAGTCCGCCGTTCCCAGATTGCTAGCAGCCGTACCCAAATTAACAAACCAGGTAGAACTAGAACCACCGGCTGTCGTACCGTCCGAGTCAAAATACAACACCGTTTCGTTCGACGCATTCGTAAATGCGTAGAAAGCAGCAGTTGTAGAATTGCCCAGAACCTTAGCTTCTGCATTAAATTCCTGAATGGTGGCATAAGTTCTGCCTGTGAAAATCACTAACTCTTTGCCAGTAATGTCCGGAGCTGAACCACTTACAGCGTCAAAGTTAGTCGTCGTCAAATTGCCGAAAGCGCTCGCGCTAAACTCGAATTTGTCACTTCCAGAGGTAAAGTCAGTAATCCTATCGCCGCCTTCGCCTTCTGCTTTGTAAACAAACAGATCCGCACCAGCACCGCCAGTCAGAATATCTGCACCGCTGCCGCCGCTGAAGATGTCAGCAAACTCAGTACCAGTGACGCT
>NZ_JAUBTS010000019.1:0-79472 GCF_036705105.1 Microcoleus sp. B9-D4 | reverse complement strand
AACCGCTAACACCGTCAAAGTTAGTCGTAGTCAAATTACCGAAAGCGCTCGCGCTAAACTCGAATTTGTCTACCCCAACAGTGAAGTCGGCAATTTTATCGCCGCCTTCTTTAGTTGTCCTGTAAACAAACAGATCCGCACCACTGCCACCGCTTAGGACATCCAAACCAAGGCCGCCGGTGATGGTATCGTTGCCGTCGCCGCCCTTGATGGTATCGTTAAAATTGCTGCCGACAATCTTGTCATCGCCTGCTAAACCATCGAAATTAACTGCAGCCGGATAAGTACCGAAATCCACATTGTCAGGGCCAGTAGTACCGACAGGAACATTTAGTGGCTCGCCGATGAAGACAAAGTTACTGACTTGCAGGCGAATGTCCACCGAGAAACTAGCCACAATTTCAAAGCGCGCCCCAACAGCAAATACCAGTACAGCACGGCCGGTAGTGGCATCTGTAAACTGACAGAAAGTAGGCGCGTCTAGGTTGCCACCCAAAGCTACAAACCGCGCTTGCAAAGAAGCGATGTTGGTAACATTGATATCCGCGGTGAAGTCGAGCAAATTAGCGCTGCCGATCGACCCAACAGTAGAAGTAGCAGTAATCTCCAGTCGGGTCAAGCTAGAAACGCTGAGATTACCAAAAGCTCCCGTAGAAAACTGTAAAACATCGTCATCGACATTAAAGTCAGTAATAAAGTCAGCTTCTACAACTGTTTGAACCTCTTGGCGGGAAGTGAGGTAAATAAAGGTATCCTTCCCATTACCCCCACTCAGATTATTGGTTCCTAGACCGCCTTCGATCGAGTCATCGCCCTCATTTCCGGTTAATGTGTCATTGCCACTACCGCCGATGATTTTGTCTATGCCGAGGCCACCGTCGATCGAGTCATCGTCATCGCCGCCGTCGATATCGTCATCGTCATCGCCGCCTTTAACTTTGTCCTTGCCCAAGCCTCCTTTTAGTGTGTTTTTGCCTTTACCACCGTCGATATCGTCATCGTCATCGCCGCCGTCGATATCGTCATCGTCATCGCCGGCTTTAACTTTGTCCTTGCCTTTGCCTGCTTTGATTTTGTTTTTGCCTTTACCGACTTCGATATCGTCATCGTCATCGCCGCTGTCGATATCGTTATCGCCATCGCCGGCTTTAATTTTGTCCTTGCCTTTGCCGCCGATGATTGTGTCTTTGCCTTGGCCGGCTGTAATGTCATCGTCACCATCGCTGCCTTCGATGTCGTTATCGAGCGTCGCAGAACCGACAATAACTTGAGGTGCTGTATTGCCAGCAAAATTAAAGACATTTTGCTCGACATTCAAGCTAAAACGCTGGCCGGTGGCAGATCGTTTGCCGTTGCTAACTTCAAAACCAAAACTCAGCGCACCGATAAAACCTACTGTCGCTTTGAAACTTAACGAGCCTGCGTTAATGTCTGCTTGAGAGAAGGTAAAACCGACTTGTGTTACGGCGACTCCCTTAAAGAATAGTTTGCCGGTTGTAGCATCGGGCAGCTCCGTTACCGTGTAGACTGTGCCGCTAGGACCTTGCTCGTCATCGACAAACTGCAACAAATCAGGAGTAATAATTTGCTCGTCGCCGCTGGAACCAGCAATCAGGGGCTCATTAGCTTCCACTCGCGGAGGGTTAAAAATCGGAGTGGGAGTGAGAATTGGAGGGAGAGTTGGAGTTGGAGTTGGAGTTGGAGTTTGAGGATTAACTCCCAAAAAGTCGCCAGCAGTGATCAGCGTTGCGTTGACATTCAACAATAGCGCCAAGGCGAAGTTATTGACCCGAATTTCGGTATTGGCACCGACTTGTATAAAGGTCAAGCTGCTAAAGTTCAAGTCGCCAAACAGCAGAAACTTGTCCTCGTTGTCTGCGAAGTCAGTGATGACTGCACTTGCCCCAGAGGTACTGTTACTCACGACATAAACGTCCTCTCCAGCACCGCCGACACAGGTATGGTTGCCAGTACCGCCCATCAGCGTATCGTTGCCGTTGCCGCCCATCAGCGTATCGTCGCCGTTGCCGCCACCGCTAACGCTGTCGTCGCCATCGCCGCCGTCTGCCTTGTCATTGCCGTCGCCAGTAACGAGGGTATCCTTGCCAGCACCGCCCATCACGCTGTCGTCGCCGGCACCGCCCATCACGCTGTCGTCGCCGTCGTCGCCTTCGCAGTTGTCGTTGCCGTCGCCGCCCATCACGGTATCGTCGCCGATGCCGCCGCTAACGCTGTCGTCGCCGTCGTCGCCTGCACAGTCGTCGCTGCCGCCACCGCCGATCACGGTATCGTTGCCGATGCCGCCGCTAACGCTGTCGTCGCCGTCGTCGCCTGCACAGTTGTCGCTGCCGCCACCGCCGATCACGGTATCGTTGCCGATGCCACCGCTAACGCTGTCGTCGCCGTCGTCGCCTGCACAGTTGTCGCTGCCGCCACCGCCGATCACGGTATCGTTATCTTTGCCGCCGTTAACGTTGTCGTTGCCGTCGCCGCCACTAACGTTGTCGTTGCCTGTGTCGCCCCTGACGGCATCGTTGCCTTCGCCGCCCTCACAATCGTCGTTGCCTTTGCCGCCATAGACGGTATCGTTGCCGGCGCCGCCCTTAACGTCATCATTTCCTTCGTTGCCGTGGGCCCAGTCATCGCCGTCATCGCCTTCGCAGATGTCGTCGTCGCTGCCGCCAAAAAGGCTGTCGTTATCTTTACCGCCGTTAAGGGTGTCCTTGCCTTTGCCGCCCTTAACGTTGTCGTTGCCCCGATCGCCCTTTATTTGATCGTCGTCATCGCCGCCCTCGCAATCGTCGTCATCTTTACCCCCGTACATTTCATTTTTTTTGCCACGGTTTCCTTTGATTTTGTCCTTGCCTTTCTTGCCGAAGATCTTATCCTGATCGCCGGTGGCAACAATTACGTTATCGCTATCATCACCGACGACGGTTCGGCGGCGATCAATGCCACTGCCATCGTCTAAGTCATCGTCATCTTTGTCGCCCGCACCTTCTTCTAGTACGGGGTTAGATTCCGCAATTTGGCTGTCATCAGGAACACCTTCTTCCAGTACGCCGTTAGACGGATCTGGAGATTGGGTGGTGGTAACGCCGTCGGTCTTTTCGTCGATCTCGTCCTGAATTAACTTGGCTAAATCATCATCGGGAATTGTAGAGCTGTCGTCGCCTAAATCCCCGACTGGATTTTGTGTTTCATCTTGAGCGAGAAAAAGTGTTCCCGGTTTTTCTAACAAGTTTTCGTCTGCCATCGTTGATATTTCCCAAAAAATGGTAATCTTCTTAGAATCAATTTATCAGCAAACAGGATGCAGCAGAAGAAAATAAAATTCAACTTCATGCTTTCGCCTGCTAGAGGAGCTGGTTTCCTCATTTTTACTCTTATAGATGCCACTTAAACCGCAAGGTTTTTTCGCTTTGTTGCGAGTTTTATATTCTGCTATTGCCTACCAAAATTAATTGATACGCGACCTACACCGTAAGTGCTGCCCCGAAGCTCCGAGCCTTTAAGATGTTCTCGGTAATTTCTACCGGTAATTTCTACAGTAAGCTGCGCCGAAGGACCCTTATTGTAGATTTTCTACGTAATTTCTACAGTGAATTAGCTGAATTTAAACTCGCAACTGACAACTCCTAAATAACTACCCAAAACCTGTATCCCCCATTTTTACCCTTGCTTTTTTTCCGATTTGGGCTGGATGTATTGAAGTTGTGTAACACTCCCAGCTTTGACAAATCCTTCCCTGACTTAGGATTTGCATCTCTTGACTAAACGACAGTACCCTCCTAATTTTAGTTCCCGATGATTAATTAGAAATTTAGATAATTCCCCCGGGCAAATATTTGTTCTAATTTTTAGTTGCACAATTTTCTCTCGATTCGAGGAAACCTCGCCAACTGAGAAAATTGTTTTTTTCGGCTCAATATTAAGAGTTCTGCCAAAATTTATCTATCTCAAGACTGATTGCAAAATTTAGCTAAAAAGAGTAACCGACGCAGGAGTCGTTTTTGGTGACAGTTGCAAGCTCGGCATTTTGAGCGGGAATGACCCACGGCGAGGCTGCGAAACCCTGTTGTTTTGTATAGGCTTCGCTACCAAATCCAATAATTATCCGAGAAACCGGCCTGATGAGGCGTAATCCTCTAGATGCCAAAAATGATGGTTGCTTGAGAGTACCGGAATAATTTGATTGCCATTGTATTGTTGAGAGTTCTTGGCTACTTAAGTTTATTTTTGCTGCTTAACTTTAACTAGATTAAGAGAGTTAAATTAAAATTTTCCTATATCATAAAAGCGGTAAATTAGCAATAGTTTATTAGCAATTATCGATGGTCAACTATCGATTATCGATAGCCACTGAGGTCTTAAGGATGAGGGCGGAGGGCTTACGGATGAGAACCCAGGGCTGACCAATTAATTAATTGACACAAAATCAAGATTACACATGGGGGGTTGGTGGTAGAGGATAAGCGGTAAAGACCGATCGACCGAGCGCCAAAAAAAATAAAATACTCAACTTTCCCTGCGATATTGCCCTGAAACCGGTTGGCGAGAGCCGAAGTAATTTTAATAAGAACTAGAGATCCGCCTGGTAAAGTGCCTCCAATTTAACTTTACTCAGCAATGAGAAACTCAAGTTCACGACGAATCTAAAGGGGTCTGCGGTAGAGGTGCAAAATGTTAAAGATAGCAAAATTGGAGAAAATTCGGCTTTCACCGAGCCACAGGGCAATCAAAACTAATAAACTGTTATTAAAGTACAACTTTTATATCCTCAAAGTGTTTGAACAAATATATATGACCCTAGCGATCGCCCGATCGGGGGAAGCGCATTCAAAAACTTTGATTGGAAGAGTAAAAATTATTTTGCCGAGCGCTATTGCTAGCCGCAAAAACGCAGGCAAATTTAGAATTAAGGCGGGAGGGCGCTAAACCGGTGAGCCAGGAATTTCAACTCTCAGTCACCCCTGTTGGGGACGACGAATATCTAGTGCGGACAGAAAGGGTTGCACCCGGTGTACCCTTAGCCGAACAACAAGTCCGCTGGCCGATCGACGAATGGCTTGCACTGTCTGCTCAACTGATGAACGACCCGCTGGTGGGCTTGCTCCAAGGAAAAGCAGTACAGGGAAACAGTTTTGCTGGTCGCGGGATCTCCCGTTCGGGATCCAACTGTGCGCCGAATTTAGTAGCGCTCGGACAACAATTATACAGCGGGCTGTTTCAAGGAAACTTGCGCGATAGCTGGACTTGCGCTCAAGGCATCGCCCAGCACCGCCGAGAAGTGCTGCAACTGCGACTCGGACTCAAAGGCCGGCGCCTGCCGCGGCTGCCGTGGGAAGTGCTGCACGCGGGCGATCGCCCCTTGGCAACCGGCACAGATGTCGTGTTTTCTCGCTACCAACCAGGTACAAGTTTGTTCAAACAAACCCGGATACTGCCTAGTGGCGGGCCACTAAAAATTTTAATGGCGATCGCCTCTCCGAGCGATCGAGACAGCTTGCAGCTCAAGCGGGAAGTGCTCCATTTACAACAAGAACTCCAAAACCGCACCGCTAATCCTGTCAAAAACAGCCCCCATTCCCCGGAAATTCAACTGACGATTCTCGAACAGCCCGATCGAGAACAACTTACCCAAGCCCTAGAACAAGGACACTACCAAGTCCTGCACTACGCAGGCCACAGCAACTTAGGTTCCAGAGGTGGCGAACTCTACCTAGTCAGCAGCCGCACCGGCTTAACCGAAACCCTCAGTGGCGACGACTTAGCTGGATTGCTCGTTAACAACGGTATTCAGATGGCCGTGTTCAACTCCTGCCGCGGCGCCTACGGCGACCCCTCAGACCTCGCGGACGACAGCCCGGAACGGAACTTAACCGAAGCTCTAGTGAAGCGGGGCATTCCGGCAGTGCTAGCAATGGCAGAAAGCATCCCCGACGATGTAGCCCTAACTCTGACGCGGTTGTTTTACCGCAACCTCAATCAAGGCTATCCAGTCGATCTCAGCCTGAGCCGGGCCAGAGCTGGGCTAATTTCTGCCTACGGTTCTCACCAGCTATACTGGGCTTTGCCCATTCTCTACCAGCACCCGGACTTTGACGGCTATTTGACTGGCGCCCCAGCCCACAGCGCGACCTCCGGTTCTATGGTGCACATAATCGCGCCGGGAACGCAACCGGCGATCGCGGGTACTGAATGGAAGGCCCCGTCTTCGGTTTCGGCGATCGCCCAATACCCCCCAATCCCAGCCAATCGATCCCATGAGTCAGACAATTCTGAGGGCGAAGTCTGGGAATATCCCCACCAATTAAAAGATCGTAGGGATTGGGTTCACCAGAACGATCGACCCGATGCTGCTAATTCACCCAACTCACCGACGGCTTCGCCGTCCTCTATTCCTAATTCTGAGTGTGCGGCGATCCAAGCAAATCGCGCCGCTGCACCGACTCAGAAACCGTTAACAAAACCGGGGTCGAAAAAATTTGTCACCCTAATGCTTTGCTTGTTGTCCGTTGCTTTGAGTGCTGGCTTTTTTGGGTGGCGGTACTCGAACCAGCGAGGAACGAAACCAGAAGAGCTACTGCCCGCGGTACGGACTCCCCTGTCGCAAAATTACCTGCAACAACGTCACTAAAAGCGATCGCCCACTGCAATGCTGAATTTAGACCCTCTTGGCCTGGCTCCAAACTGGGTGGGGTTTTTGCTGGCCATTCGCTCACGGCTGCCGCTGGCAAAGCGATCAAAAGTATACTGCTCGATCGAATCTCGGACTTACGTTAATCAAGCCGGTTTTTACCGAAAATAAGCAGCAGCCCAACCAAGCATCGAGGAAGAAACCGGGTTTCTCGTCGAAATTCGTCAGTCGATTTGAGATTTTAGACTTCAGCTTGAACCCTGAGTCGAAGGATTTGAGATTTTAAATTTACTCCACAGATAAATCTGGGAACTGGAACAAGACTCTAAAATTTTGATCTCTCCACGACAGGAGTCGGTGGCTTGTATGCGTTTTTGAGCGGGCTGATTCGGCAGCACGAGTATTCATCCTTCGGCACAAGACAATAAAAGCCAGAGTTGCCACAATTAAGAACGTCCTCACCCTCAGCGCGCTTATTTCACAATAATTAATTATGGAAGCGGCTGTGAGTTTGACCTCCTCGCATCCAGGATACCCGCCACGTGATTCATTCCGAAAGCAGACTCAGGACCGGTGAAATAAAAAACCTGTATCCGATGAAACTTGCCGAACGTATTTATCTCGCGCAAGTCAAGGCTTCAATTCTTTAATCTAAAATCTCAAATCTAAAATCGATTGACGCGCCCCTCCAGTTGGTGCATAAATTTTGAGAGTATGGCACTTTACAGGCCACGAGTGGAAACCAATACATTTCCATCGAAACTCCATGTCGGGAACCGCTGCTAATTTGTAGTGCATCAAACATTTAAGCTGTGGTGCATTTAACTCGGTCTTTTTCAATTCCCCTGTGGAAATAACCTCAAATTCTCTGGCTTGGGGCCGGAGGAGGAAGATTTTCCCGAGTTCCCCCTAGAAATCTACTGATTCCTGGCGAAGTGTTAAGAGTCGCGAAGCAATCTCGCCCGATCAAAACTATTCCCCTCTTAGTGGCGGCCCGATGTTTCTGCCGCCGCACCCATTGAGTCGGGTTTGAGCTTAAACCCGTTCAACGAAGAGGTGAAATTTCCTTGAATTTTTACCGGATTGCCTTCCCCAGACTGCGTTCTGTGGAAGTTATATGCCCAACACCTTAATAGAAGATTGCTCGTTGGTATTTGGGGTTTTGAGGGGATTTCCAGCCCGAAAAATAGGGTTTATACCATTTTAGATTTTAGATTTTAGATTTTAGATTGAAGAAGAGGGAATGACTTATTCCATAAGGGTTTGGAGCTTGCCTACCGTTTGATTCTTTTTGTAAACTGGTGCGTGCAAGTAGCTGGCAGGGGCATTGAGAACAAGTGCTGCCTCCCCTTGTTGAGGTAAAAGTTAACCCCGGCCGGTAAATGCTTTCGGCAGATTTGCAGCGGCCGCGCTCTAGGTATTTCGATTCATGGCTGTCTTGTTTTTACCTTAACCACAGACTCGATCGGGGATGGGTGAATGCAGGGAACAGACTTTACTGTAAAAAAGTAAAGCATTTAATTTGCGACAATAATTCCCCGCGCGATCGCAAGAGAGGCTTACGCAAGGATTTGGGCCGGGAGGAGCAAATTGATCGCCCTTCGAGCATCCTTACTTGCACCCCCGGTCTTGAGGCTGCAGAAATTTATCCAGAATCTTAATATTCAGAATTCTTAGTATTGACAGTGAAACAAAGTTAATCTAATGTGTTGTAATTGATATAAGTAAAGTCCAATAAGCGAGGTACGGTCAATGGCAGAAACAGCTACAGCACCCTTAACAGGAAAAGGTCTGCTTCAAAAAATCAAAGGCAGTGATTTGCCACGCAGAGAACTTGCAAAGCTTTGCGGCTACTTCACGGTCAGCAAAAGTGGAGAAACCCGGATTAATCTGGCTGAGTTTTACGATGCAGTGTTAGCTGCTAAGGGCATTGAGCTAGAGAAGTCTAAAGCAGACGGACGCGGGCGAGAAGCGAGTTATCGAGCTAGCGTTCACAAGAATGGCTCGATCGTGATCGGGGCAAATTATACCCAAGAAATGGGATTAAAGCCGGGAGACGAGTTTGAAATTAAGCTCGGATACAAGCACATTCGCTTGATTCAAATCGATGTGGACAGACCGGATGTGGAATTGGATGATGAAGAGGAGGATACAGAAGAATAGAGGCGATTCCCTGCGGGATAGCTTCGCTTCACGCGATGCAGTCAGCCGATAGCAAGGCGACTGGATTTGGCATTCGCTACACGAGTATTTGCGCGCCACCCTTCGATTTAACTGATGAGCTGTCTTGACTATTTCTATTTTCTCTTGTCCCGCAAAGACTACAGTGCCTCTGAACTTCGCAAAAAGGGGCAAGAGAAAGGTTTTGGCAATGAGGAAATATTGGAGGCGATCGCGCAAATTCAAGACCGCGGCTATCAGTCCGACACTCGCTTGGTGGCAAACTCGATCGCCTCTGCAGCAGGCAAATACGGGAAGTCTGCCATCAAGCGCAAGTGCCTGCAAAAAGGAATTACCAACGATTTGTTCGAGCAAGTCTGGGAAGAAGAAATTGCCGAAAATCAGGACTCCGAAGCAGAAAAACTGGCAGAATTAAAAGCCAAAGTCATGCGGAAATACAAGATCGATACTTGGGGTAAAGCAGATCCGAAAACCAAGGGCAAAGTCTTGAATTACCTGCAATACAGGGGCTTTAATGCCTTTGAAATTTGGCGACAGTGGCAAACAGAAGAAGAAGATGAGTAAATAGTAGGCCCAAGCAAATAGATACGGCCCCGATAGGCAAGCACAACTACAATGCGGCCGACAGGGCTAAAGTGTAAGTCCTGAGTTTTTGTAAATGTGTGTCAATCCGAGTGCGTTGACTAACTAAGATTCGTACATCTGCCGGTGTCTGGCTAAAAGCTCGAGATATTTCTCGTTGATTTTGGCCAGCATCCATTTCTCTTGAAAAATGGCAGCGGATTCTGCTTTCACCGGATCTGCTTCTAGCGGCAAAATATCTTTTCGAGCTGCGGTTTGCTCAGCAACAGACTTCAGATTTTGAGGGTTTTGCTGGTATTTTCGACCGCTTTTGTGGTTGGCGTAGCGACGCGATCGAGTGTACCCCATCTGCAAGAACTTGCGGGCCATGTCGGCTCCAACAAAATCATCGGCATCGAGATAGTCTAAAAACAAGGAGTAAATTTTGCTGCTGGACTCCCTGGCAATTTCAGGAGTCTTAAATCTCCAGAAAGGCAGAATTTCTCCTTTATAGGGTTCAACCAACAGCACCCCCTGTTCTCCTTTGCCTACCCGATAAAGTTCCGGGTGCTGTCGAAAGTCGATGTTCTTAAAATCCACAGAGTAGTCGAACTGCTTCATTGGGCGTTTTCTGTTCTATCTGGAACTATAGAAGCCCGGGGTTTACCTTCGTCTGGTTGGGTATAAACCCAGGCCCAAGCAATGAAGACAGCTTGAAAAGGCAGCCTCAACCAATACACTAATTGGTTGTGGGGAATCCCTTCTATCGGAATGTTGTTGACGGCTTGATTGATATTAGCTGGAAACACGGCAATAAACAAGGCAATTAACCCCCACGCCGCCGCCCTGCTGACAGGAGGAACTAACAGCCCAATGCCGCCCAAAATCTCGAAAAAACCGCTGATATAAACCAAGGCTTCCGGGTAAGGAAGCTGGGGCGGCACAATTCTGATAAAAGGTGCGGGTACTGCAAAGTGCAGCACGCCTACAATACTGATAGCTACTGCGAGGATAACTCGCCAAATTTCTTTTTGACTTTTCATGGGCAATGGGTAATTAATAATTGTTAAATTGCTGCGATAATGCTTGCCAAAATTCGCTATCTGCGATCGAGATGACAATAAAACTCAGGCCCAAAAATTCCAGCTTTCCGGGTTTGTCTGCTCTTGCTGGTGGCTGTAACGATTTTATTTCGTATAAAAACCAGGTTTCTGGGTAAATCCCAGACAAGTTTTCACAGCCCCAAACTGGAGGAAGCGAGAACTGGAATCGAAGGCCTGGGCGCTGACTGCCAAAAACAGATAGCGCGCATTTTGATAACAAGATTTTAATGTCTAGTTGCCTGCTGCTGTCTCTATCTTCGGGTAGTAAAACATAATTTTTGTTCCGCCTCTAACTTCGTCAGCAGCCAAACCAGCGGGGGATTTTCTCGATCGACAAATGCACCATCGCTTAACATTAAATCAATCATCGCCGCCATTGATGAGTGCGATTGCTGTTAAATTTGACAATCAAGCATCCAGGATACAAGCCCCCGGATAAATCCGTCCAGAAATAAAAAACCTGTATCCGATAAAGGAGCCCCCGAATTTATCCGTGGGGTCAATGCTTCAATTCTAAAATCTAAAATCTAAAATCTAAAATCTAAAATCTAAAATCTAAAATCGATTGACCTAGCCTTCCAGGCGCTTCCCTACCCTACCCTACGGGAACCCCTACGGGGAACGGGAACCCTTGCGGGAAGATAGCTTTGCTAGGGCGTACCTTGATTAGACTAATTAAGGCGAGTAATTTGTCAATAAGTTTTAGAATTATTTAATATTTGCGCTGTGAGAATTATGGGGAGAAGCAATTCAGTAACACTCTGTAATTAAAATTACCCTCTCAAGTTTGAATTTTGTCAACTTCCCACAGATGCTAGAATGAATGAAATTATCGAATTTGCTAAAAAGTCGATCGTCGTAGCCACTCCCAAAGCATCCTGCTGGAATTCAAAATAGTTACCAACGGCAGGAACTTTTTAGCCACCACATTATTCAAAAATATTGAGCCTCCAAGCGCTGTGTCATTTTTATCTCCACGTAAGCAATCACCGACGACCATGAACACCTCAACCAACACCTCTAAATTTCGCCTAAACCGGATGCTGCGACAATCGCTGTTTGCAGGCATCATTTCTGCAGCAGCTTTAGCTAGCGGATGGGCGCCCGGTTTGTATGGACAATCCCCAAACCTCGTTTTCGGAGCAGCAGCCCAAGCTCAAGAGATTAGCAGCGAAGAAATTACTAGCTACGCTCGTGCTGTGTTGGCAATAGAACCCAGACGGGTGGAAGCTTATAACGAAATTAAAGGAATGGCTGGGGGATCGGTTCCCAGAGTAGTGTGCAACGAAACTAAGGAAATCAATAGGTTGTCTGGAGGTGTTCGTGGCATAGCGGTGAATTACTGCCAACAAGCTAAAAAAGTTATCGAAACCAATGGTTTGACAGTTAGTCGCTTCAATCAGCTTACTTTGCTCCAGCAAGCGAATCCGGCAGTCAAACAGCGAATTCAAGCCGAGCTCCTGCGACTGCAACAAGCGGGCAATCAATAAGCTTGAGGGTTTGAGTCTTTCTTCCTCTCCCGTTATATTAGACTTCTCCATAAAAGCTTGTTAAGGGCAGGCAGGATGCCTAAGCGCTACCTCCCCCCAACAATATATTGGAGATTTAAATTGTTCGAGTTGCTAGACGATAGGCAAAATTTTTTGAAAAAAAAGCGATCGTCTGCGATTAAGTGCTTGACAAAATAACATAAATTTGGTAAAAAGACCAGAACGGGAGCGGTCAGAGAGATGAATATTTTTCAACTGGCTGTAAATCGGAATGAGATATAGCGATCGCCAAGACGATTAAAACGTTTTTAATTCCTGAAACATGAGCTGAAAATTGCAATTTCGGTCTTCCTGATTCCTTCGGCTATAAAAAAGATATTCCTCAAAAACTCAGTGTCAAGTGAATGGCTCTGAGGAATAGAATAGAAAAATGCTAACATTCACAAAACATTTACCTGCAAATCCCGATGCTGTTGTCAGCTTTACTTTACCGATGACAGCGGACGATCGCACTCGCAGCCGCCACCGATTCGAGACAGAAACGGGGGAAAAGCTGCACCTGAGTTTGCCCAGAGGTACAGTATTGCGCGATCGAGATTTATTGCAGTCGGAAGACGGTAGCTGCTTGGTAATGGTAAGTGCAAAACCCGAATCGGTGTTGACAGCGCGGGCATCAAGCCCGCTGCTACTGATGCGGGCGGCTTATCATTTAGGAAACCGCCACGTAGCTTTAGAAATTGCCGATAATTATTTAAGACTTTCTCCCGACTCTGTGTTGCAGGGAATGCTGGAAAAAATGGGTTTGGAAGTAACAGAGGAAATTGTGCCGTTTCAGCCGGAAATGGGCGCTTACGGGCACAGCCATTAGATTTTAGATTTTAGATTTTAGATTTTAGATTTTAGATTTACTCTCACCGATGAATGCGAGGGCTTGTGACTAAATTGCTTTCGGCCATTCAAGAAGCAATAAGTCAACAGTCAACAGTCAACAGTCAACAGTCAACAGTCAACAGTGAACAATCAACTTTTATGTTTGTTACAGCTAGCTTTTGCACCTGTGGGAGCTTATAGTTATTCAGAGGGAATCGAAAGTCTGGTAGAAACCGGTGCGATCGACAGCGAGATTACTTTGAGTAATTGGTTAGAAAATTCGCTGCAATTCGGGGCTGTGCGAGTAGAAGCCGCTGTAGTGGTAAGGGCTTTGAGGGCGGCACAGATGGGGGATTTGACGGCTTTGAATTACTGGAATGCTTGGGCGACTGCTGCTAAGGAAACAGAAGAGTTGCGCTTGCAAAGTTGGCAAATGGGGCGGACTTTGGTCAGGTTGCTGCTGGACTTGCGTGAAGCGAAGCTATCCCGCAGGGAATCGCCCGTTGCTTCTGGGTTAACAACAAGTGTAAAAGATTTGGTGGAATTTGGCGGCAATCAGTGCAATTTTGCGATCGGCTTTGGCATTGCCGCCGCCAACTGGCAGATAGAAGAGGAAGCCGCCGTGTTAGGATATTTGTACAGTTGGGCTGCCAATTTGGCGAGTGCGGGCGTGAAACTGATTCCCCTCGGTCAAACAGCCGGTCAACAGTTACTGTTAGATTTGCAGTCTCAAATTAGCTGTACGGCGCAAGAAGTTTTACACTTAGAAGATGATGACCTTGGGAGTTGCAGTTGGGGACTAGGACTGGCTAGCATGGCGCATGAAACTCAGTACACTCGGTTGTTTCGGAGTTGAAAATCAGACAATCCAAAATCTAATTAGTAAGGTGCGTCAGAACCCCAAAGCCTCGATAATCGTTCCATAACTGCGTCTGACGCACCCTACAACTACAACTCGGTTATTTCGCAGTTAAAAATCAGAAAATCTAAAATCTAAAATCTAAAATCTAAAATCGCTATGGGTGCTTTTCGTGTAGGAATTGCTGGGCCAGTTGGTTCGGGGAAAACTGCTTTACTTGATGCTTTGTGCAAGGCGCTGCGGCAGCAATACCAGATTGCGGTTGTTACTAATGATATCTATACTCAGGAAGATGCCCAGTTTTTGGTTCGGAGTCAAGCTTTAGAGAGCGATCGCATTTTGGGCGTAGAAACAGGAGGCTGTCCCCACACAGCCATCCGCGAAGATGCTTCCATTAACTTAGTAGCTATAGAAGAGTTAGAACAAAAATTCACTGATTTAGATTTAGTATTTGTCGAAAGCGGCGGCGATAACTTGGCGGCAACGTTTAGCCCAGAGTTAGTAGATTTAACAATTTACGTAATCGATGTCGCAGCAGGCGATAAAATTCCACGAAAAGGCGGCCCAGGAATTACTAAATCTGATATGTTGGTAATTAATAAAACAGACCTCGCACCTTATGTAGGATCAGACTTAGGCGTGATGGAACGGGACGCGAAAAAAATGCGCGGCGACAAACCTTTTGTTTTTACTAACCTGAAGACAAAGGAAGGATTAGAATCAGTAGTTAACTTTGTTAAGTTGAATATTGGTGATAATTAGGTATTCAGCGCGCGATCGTCCATTCCCAATGCTAAAATTCCCAAAATTTTACCCAAATTGGTAAGCAAAGTTTCGGTTGTCTCAACAAAAACCGCTTGTCCTTCGAGTTTTAAGAATTTCCACCTATCTCCTGTAGTGACAGCCCCATAAATTGTGGTAATCTCATTACCTTCGCGCTCGTTGAAGATTTTAGCTGCTAGCATTTCAGCTATGCACTGTCCCAATCCCGAATTAATGTTTTCCTTTTTAGCCTCTACAATAGCAATGACTGGGGCTTTTACAATCAACAATTCTGGCGATCGACTTATCAAAAAATCACAATTCCCATTCAGCCCTCTTTCAGCATCTACAGTAAAATCAATGCCAGAAAATAAGCTCACGCGATGGTGCAAAAGTTTTCTCACTTCCATTAAAATCGGCGCGATAATCAGTTCCGAACGCGATTTTTCTGTATTGCTACCGAGAGCTACAGGCAGATTTTCTTGCAAAGTTTCTGTCAGTAATCTGCTGTACTCTAACTCTGGTGCAGGAGTGAAGATTTCGACTATTTCAGAATAAGCTAAGTCAAAGGTTTTCAAAACTCTGTCTAAATTAAAGTCACTGTATGCCATTTGACTTTCTCCAGGTTACAAATTATCGTTAAGCGAAGCTATCCCGAAGGGAATCGCTTATTTACTTTAACACTCCCTACCGTACTACCAATTCCCTGACCAAATTTGCCAAACGTTCTGTACTGTCTGTCACCGCTAATTGAGCAGCAGCTTGAGACATTTTTTCCAAGTATTCGGAATCTCTTAACAAATACAACACTTTGCTTTGCAATACCTCTGCTGTCAGTTCGCTTTGACGGAATACCACAGCGGCGCCGACTTTAGCAAATACTTCCGCATTAAATCTTTGGTGATCGTCAGCGGCGTGAGGAAAAGGAATTAAAATAGAAGGTACTCCCGTCACTGCTAATTCTGTCAGAGCACTCGCGCCCGATCGACTAATTGCTAAATTGGCTCGCTGCAACAAACTCGCCACATTGTCGTAAAATGGCATCGACAAATATTGCTCGTGTTTCAAACTCTCAGCATCCGGGTCATTATTTCCGGTAAGGTGAACCACCCAAGCACCGGCATCAAACCAAGCCGGAGCACACTCGCGCACTAACTTATTGACGGCGACAGCACCTTGAGAGCCGCCCATGACTAAAATAACAGGTACACTGTCAGGAATTGGCAAATTTAGAGGTTGGCGAGTCAGGAATTGCGATCGCACCGGCGTACCAGCAACCACCGTTTTCGCGCGGGGTAAATGCTGGGCTGCTGCTTCAAATCCGATCGCCACAGCAGTGCACAAAGGACTAAACCAGCGCGTCACTTTCCCCGGAATGGCATTAGATTCATGGAGAATCACCGGCAAACCCAAAGAGCGAGCCGCTAGAATTGCCGGTGCTGCGATGTAACCGCCGGTAGTAAAGACTCCCTGAAAATTTCCCGCTTTGAGCAACTTCCGCACATGAAGGATCGAGCCGACGAGTCCGCCCAAAATTCGCACTGTACCTAGTCCAAATCGCTGCTGAAAGCCTTCAACGGCGATCGTGTGGAGGGGGTAAAGGGATGAAACTAACTCGGTTTCCATGCGGTCTGGGACTCCTAGCCATTCGATCTGACAGTCGTTCAACTGACTAGCGGTGGCGATCGCAGGAAATAAATGTCCACCAGTGCCGCTAGCTGCAACCAACAACCGGAGGGGGGCTTTTGTCAAGGTTTTTGTTTCTTTTACAAGTACAAGTTCCACAGGTCAATCGATTTTATATTGGAGGTTTTAGATTATTATGCTTATTATTCCGGCAGTTTCAGCCAATTTTCAATCAGCAATCTAAAATTAGATTGTGCCGTGTCCGTCCTTCCGTTGTCAGTGTTCGTTGCAGGCGAACAGTTGCCCGCGCCACGACTCCTGACAAATAACCAAATTATCACCTAATGCGTAATTTTTTGAATTTAGTGCCAAGTGCATCTGAGTATTTTTCCAGCCGTCGGGACGAAAAAGCCGATCAGGCGATCGTTTTTGGCTTTAACTGCGGGCAGTCGATCGCTCAAATGTTGTTATGTTTAACAGTGGTAAGTGCTGGCGTGCTGCATCAAGGTGCGGCAACAGCGATCGGTGCGATCGGGGCGAGTCCCCGAACGATCGCCCAAACCCCTGCCAATGCGCCTGCCCCACTCACAAAAGTGCTAACAGAAATTGACGCAGCGGCCAACCGGCGCGATGTCAAAGCAGTCATGGCATTTTACAGCCCGAATTTCACTCATTCTGACGGCTTAAACAGCCGCATCATGGAAAAAGCCCTCACCCAACTCTGGGAGAGATATCCAAGTTTAAATTATCGCACCGAGATCAAATCTTGGAAAACCGAAGGTAGCGCGATTATTGCAGAAACCATAACTACAATTGCCGGCACTCAAAAAAAGGATGGCAGAGAATTAAGTCTCAAAGCTACCATCCGTTCTCAGCAGCGCTTTGAAGGCGAAAAAATAGTTAGTCAAGAGATTTTAGCCGAACAAACTCAGCTTACTTCTGGCCAAAATCCTCCCACAATTCAAGTGAATTTGCCGGAGCAAGTTAAGGTGGGCGAAGAGTACCATTTTGATGCCATTGTTCGAGAGCCGATCGGCGATGATATTTTAATAGGGACTGTTTTGGAGGAACCAATTACCGAAAAAACTTTTTTTAATCCCTCAGAAGTCGAGTTGGAGTTGCTAAATTCCGGGGGAATTTTCAAAGTAGGTAAAGCTCCGGCTACGCCCGAAAATCGGTGGGTTTCAGCAGTTTTGATGCGACAAGGTGGAATTGCAACAGTTAGTGTGCGATTGCGGGTTGTCAAGTAATAAAATAGGTGTTATGGGTTATACCATTTTAGATTTTAGATTTTAGATTTTAGATTTTAGATTTAGATGGGGAATAACTTATGAATTAAATGTTTGGAGCGCTGGTCTACAGTTGCATTTTTAGGGGATGGTATTATTTGGGTAATTTTAGTAGTGGCGGGTTCAAGAAAATCTTGAAGAGAAATGACTGAAGTCCCTAAACTCGTCACTACAAGAATTATGTTGAATTGACAGTATGAAATATCCAAAGCCTTATCTCATTAGTCATTCCCAAATCTAAAATCTAAAATCTAAAATCTAAAATCTAAAATCGTATGATTTCTATCCAAAATCAAATTGTTTTCATTACAGGTGCGAGTAGCGGTATAGGAGCAGCCTGTGCCAAGATATTCGCCAAAGGTGGAGCCAAACTAATTTTAGCAGCCCGCCGCCTTGAAAAGCTCGATCGACTGGCAAACGAACTTGTAGAAACAAAATCGATCGCATCGGCGAACGAGATTTATTTACTAGAATTGGACGTGCGATCTCGCCCGCAAGTTGAATCCGCGATAGCTGCACTTCCCGATGCCTGGAAAAACATTGATATTCTGATTAACAATGCGGGATTGAGCCGTGGTTTAGACAAACTGCACGAAGGCAACTTTCAAGATTGGGAAGAAATGATTGATACCAATGTTAAAGGCTTGCTTTACATGACTCGCTCGATTGTGCCGGGAATGGTAAGCCGAAACCGCGGCCACGTAGTGAATATCGGCTCAATAGCAGGCCGCCAAGCTTATCCGAAAGGTAATGTTTATTGCGCTTCCAAAGCAGCGGTGAGAGCGATTTCCGAAGGCTTAAAACAAGACCTTTTAGGAACACCCGTGCGAGTGACGGAAATAGAGCCAGGTTTGGTGGAAACAGAATTTAGCAATGTCCGGTTTCACGGCGATTCAGAAAAAGCAAAAAATGTCTATCAAGGATTGACACCGCTGACTGCGGACGATGTGGCTGATGTCGTGTATTTTTGCGCGACGCGATCGCCCCACGTCAATATTAGCGAAATCTTGCTAGTTCCGACAGACCAAGCGAGTGCAACTCTGGTTCACCGAAAAGAGTTGTGAGTTTTTAGTGGTAAGTGTCCGGATTGCGATCGAATTCTCAGGAAGCTTAATTGGTAGATGCACCCTGATTAATTAACTCCCGACCAATTTTGGCCGGGTTTTTTTTTGGATCTCGCACCCCAAACCACGAATTTTCCCAAATTTTCCCAAACTGTCCGGAACAGGTGCACCTCGAACCGGAGACTAAATTAGTAGATGCACCCTGATTAATTAACTCCCGACCAATTTTGGCCGGGTTTTTTTTTGGATCTCGCACGCCGTCGCCACAAATTGCCAAATTCTGCCAAAGTGTCCTGAAAGAGTTGCTCTCTTGCGGGAGATTAAATTAGTAGATGCACCCTGATTAATAAACCCCAGCCAATTTTGGCCGGGGTTTTTTTTGCTCGAAAGCTGGATTAGTTGATCGACCTACAACACCTCAAAAGACTGCACCTCAAGCACCGGGCCGATCATAGCAAACGTCATCACATCCTTGCGGACTTCACCTTTAACACTGACTTTCAAACCAGCTTTTTTCAAGTCAGAAGGAGCATCCTTAAGTTCGTAAGTTTCCCCATCTTGGCCAACCAAAGCCCAAGTGCCCGGGCCTAATCCTTTGCGTTCAATTTCACCTTTGACAGTAATACTCATGCCGATCGCACCTCTGTTTTAATTGCTAAACGCGCCAGTCCGAAACACAGAAAAGCATTGACAATCAAAAATGTTTGTGATGCCAAACCTGTGCCCAATCCCCAGACTGTGGGAGACACAAAAGCATTCACCGCTAAACTGCTGGCAAAACCGATCGAAATTGCGATCGCGATCCACTTCCACTGTTGATGTCCCAACAGCAAAGCAATCAAAATCCCAGGAATCAAAACGCTAGCAAAAAAGGGATTCAGCATACTGCTGCCATTAATTGCACCGCCGAGTTCGGGAATAGAACTGCCCATCACCCGCATCGGCCACTGTGGCAAGTCAAATACAAACAAGTTCCGCAGGAAAAAGAACCCAGAACTACCAGCAATCAAGCCACCGGAAAAGCCCCAAGTCCAGGCGAAGGGGAAATAATTCCGCATCAAGAAAGCCAGCAGGTAAGAACCGAGCACCATTGCAATTTTAGGCAACAGGGCGACTGCACCGCCGTCAATCCAAAACCGGGGGTTGAGATAGCCGTTATCGCGCAGCCAGCGGAAGAAATCGCGGAAGTTGATTTGTCCGCGCTGGGCTAGTTGAACTGCTGCGGCTGCGTCTAGGTGTCCCGAACCAAAATGGTTTAACGGATCTTCAGTGACAGTTCGCGAGGACTGCAAGAGTACGCTGCGAATTGCGTCTGGTTCTGTGATGCCGGAGGCCTTGACAAGGGCTGCAACGGCTGCAACGTGGGGAGAAGCCATGCTAGTGCCTTGGTAGCCTTCAAAGACTTCGGCGCCGGTTTCCGGGTCGATCGTACTCTGTAAAATCTTGCCCATTTCAGAACCGCCGGGGGCTGCAATGTCAACCCCTGCGCCGAAATTGGAGTAAGAGGCTTTTTCGTCGTCGGGGCCGAGGGCGGAAACGCCGATGACGTGGGGATAGCGGGCGGGATAGGAAGCGGAACTGTCGCCGGAGTTGCCGGCGGCTGCGATGATGACAACGCCTTTAGAGTGGGCGTAGTCGATCGCCTCTTCCATTAACTGACTTTCACCACCGCCACCTAAACTCATGTTGATAACATCTGCACCGTTGTCAGCAGCAAATTTAATTGCTTCGGCGATGTCAGAAACCGTGCCACCACCGCTGCCGCCTAACACTTTTAGCGGCATTAAAGCTGCTTCGTAGGCGATGCCCGCAACGCCGTAATTGTTGTTAGTTGATTGGGCGACAGTACCTGCGACGTGAGTACCGTGGCCGTTGTCATCGTAGGCTTCGGCGCGATCGTTTACAAAGTCGTAGCCCGGTACAAATTTGGTTTCTTTTAAGTCAGCGACTGGAGTAATACCCGTGTCAATTATCGCTACTGTTGTGCCGCTGCCTTTGGTTTCGTTCCAGGCAGATTCTACGTTGATACTGCGGAGATTCCACTGCTTGGTATACATGGGGTCGTTGGGAATCTCGAAAGCGCTGTAGACAAAGTTCGGTTCAATGTATTCGGTATCTTTAGCCAAATTTGATTTTCTCAGGGCGTTTAGCAAAGTGCGATCGCCCTTAACTACATATACATTGTCGCCCGCTGAGAATTCGCTGTTGAGTTGCGGTGCGACTTGGTACTGCTGGGCGATCGCCTCTACTTGCTTGGCGATCGTGGCATTACCGACATCTTCGCGGAAATCCAGCACAATCGAGTCGTAAGTGCCTTGAGTAGCAAGTCCTGGGAAATTAGAAATCGCCCAGCCGAGACCGATTAAAAATAAGCACAGAAGGAAAAACTTTTTCATTGCCGATCGTCCGTTTAGGGAAGGCGTGTTCACCACAATAACCCACTTTTCACCGCCAGCGCCAGTTTTCCTTGCTGCGACTTGTGGGGCTCTCGCACGCGGGCGTTTGGTAGTTTTCGGCGGTGGCTGTTGCTAGATCAAAAATTGCTCTAATTTCTAGTTTAAATTGCAGAGCAAGTTTTAGGAGTTCAATTAATTGTATCATTAGAGAAGATGAGAAACAGAACAAGCGACTATTTTCAACAAGGGTATTGCATGGAAAGAGGTTTAATGTGGCTGCCGCTGCTGGCAATTTTTATTGGGCTAGCTTGGGCTGGATGGAACGAGTATCAAAAGCTGGAAGCGTATCGCGTCTGGGCCGAACAATTCGCTAAAGCCAAGTACGATATTTATGCTGTACTTGGTCAGCAAGAAGACAGTTTAACTTGGGGAAAACCTACTCGCAGCGGGCCTGTGAATTTGCAAACTTTTTCTTTAAAAGACGTGCAGTCGCTGCGGTTGTTAGTCAACTCTCAGGCAGTTGATTTAGAGTCGCCGCCGAGTTCTGGGAGTCCAATCGCCCTCGAATTTTTGTTGAAAGATGGTGCTGCGGTGCAGGTCCCTTTTACAGAAATTCCTCTAGCGACTAAATGGGGAAAACACTTGCAGCAAGAATTGCAGCGCTTTAGGTAAAAACACTCTCCGGCTGGGCAGCGTATCAGATATGAACTGGGCTACTTGAAATTACAAAAGTCTGTAAAAGTGGTAGTAGAAATAGAACTTAGGCAACAAATCCTTTGAACTGCCATCTATAGGGGTAAAGTACGCACGGATCACCCGGAGGACATGAGTTATTGCAGTAAGTAGTAGGAGTAGTGTTCCCGTGCTTAGCCCGCTCGTGTTCCGTGCGTACCTTACAGTTCAAGTTATTGACCCCCTCGCATCCAGGATACCCGCCACGTGATTCATCCGTCCAGAAATAAAAAACCTGTATCCGATGAAACTTGCCGAACGTATTTATCTGTGGGGTCAATGCTTTAATCTAAAATCTAAAATCTAAAATCTAAAATCGATTGACCAGCGCGTCCTAAAACAGCTAAATTGCCAGCCCCCCAATCTGCGGAATGCAAACACAAGAATTTTTACAGCGCTATCAACAGGGAGAGCGAAACTTTGGTCACATTGACCTCAGCGGCGCTAGTTTAAGCGGTGTTAACCTGCGAGAAATAGACCTCACTGGTGCTAACTTGACCGGTGCTAATTTAAGCTGGTCTTTTTTGAGCAATGCCAAGTTGATAGGGGCTTGTTTGCGGCGCGCGGATCTCCGCAGTGCGGGGCTGGCTGGGGCGAATCTGAGCGGGGCAAATTTGAGCGGGGCAAATCTTGCTAAAGCGGATTTGCGCCTTGCTTGTTTGGAAGCAGCAGAACTCAATTGGGCTGCGTTCCCGGAAGCGGATTTGGGGGGTGCTAATCTTCAAAAAGTTAAATCTGACCAAATTAATTTTGCCGGGGCTAAACTCGACGGCGCGAAGTTGATGGCGGCGGAATTGATGGAGGCGAATCTCAACCGCGCCAGTCTTGTTGGTGCTAATTTAACGGGTGCTAATTTGCGGGAAGCGCATTTGGTGGAAGCGAATTTGCGATCGGCAATTTTGAGCGGTGTAAATTTGATTGAAGCTGACTTGAATGGCGCTCAAATGCGATCGGCAAATCTGACGGGCGCTGACTTGCACCGAGCTGTGCTGGCGGGGGCCGATTTGACTGAGGCGGTGCTGGATAACGCTGATTTGAGTCGAGCTAATCTGGCGGGTTCTTATTTATTGAAAGCGAGTTTTAAGAAGGCGCTTTTGCTGCGAGCTAACCTGCAAGGAGTGTATTTGCTGCGGGCGGATTTGAGCGAAGCTAATTTGCGAAGTGCTGATTTGCGGAAAGCTGATTTGAGCGGCGCTTATTTGATGGATGCGATGTTGGGTGAGGCGGATTTAAGAGAAGCTTGTTTGATTGAGTGCCGTTTGATTCGGACGAATTTGGAGGGGGCGCAGCTTACGGGTTGCTGCATTCAAAATTGGCAAGTTCAAGATGTCGATCTGTCGAGAGTTGACTGCAGCTATGTTTTTACTCAGTTTGATTATACTGCGAAAGTTGCGGCAAATCGCTTTCCGGTCGATCGCGATTTTGAGTCGGGGGAATTGGGGCGGCAGCATCAAGAGGACAGTTCTATTGTCAAGGTGTGTTTTGATGAATCTCCTAATTGGGAGGCTTTGGTTTTTACGCTGCGGCGGGTGGAGTTGGAAAGCCACCAACTCAAATTCAACGTTCAATTTTTTGATTCTGCGGGAGAACAAAATTTACTGAGGCTGAGCGCGAACCGTTTGGTGAATGGCAAGATTTTGGGCGATCGCATTTTGGAGCTTTATCCAGATATGTTGGAAAAGGTTTTAGCCAAGGGCGATGAAATTTTGAGTGTGCTCGACTTGGCTGTTCCTAGTAACAATGCGGAGCCGAGTCAGAATGAGGCGTTGCTCAGAAGACAGGAAATCTACCAGCGAATGGTGCGCCAAATTTCGTTTATTTTGATGTCTCAGACGCCGGATAAATTCTCTGAAAGTGTGCAGCGGCTGTTGGATTATTTGAAGCAGCAAGGTATCCCGACAGAGCAGATTCAAAAGAAAGTCATTAGTCAGGCGATCGTGCAGCGGGCTAAGCAAGACCCGGTGTTTCGGGAACAGTTGCTCAGGTGGGAGAAAACGGCGTCCGATCGCGTTCGCTGTTCGATGATGGGGGAAGCGGTGCGGTATGCGATCGCCCTTTTGACCGATTATTAACAGTTAATCGTTAACATTTGAAGCCGGAGAGCGACTAATACCCGCACTTGCTCGTCGGTGTCGGAAACTGCAAGCTTCGTGCAGCAGACTAAGCAATACCAAGCTTTTCGGGAACAGTTGCTTATGTGGGAGAAAACGGCTTCGGAGTGCGATCGATCGCTGTTCGGTAATGGGGGAAGCGGTGCGGTATGCGATCGACCTTTTGTGGGAATGAATAGGCATCCACCAACTAATCTCGTAGTTTAACAGTAAAATTACCCTGCCGTTTCACAACCCGTTAATCTTTGGTTGATTCAATATCTTGGATACTCAACAAATCGATCAATGGCTTAAGATCGAGATACATTGTGCGGTAAGGCACAGATGGTGGTAACGACTCATTAGGATCGACAAATTGAAAACCAAACTTCTCGTAAAAGCCAGATGCGTCATAGGGAGGAATAGTATCCGGGTCATAAAGTGCGTCAACGGTCATAAAGCGCACACCAACCGTAGGTGAAACTTCCGCTGCAACGTACTCTACTGCCCATTCAACCAGACGGCGACCTGCTCCTTTGGCACGTCTATCTACCGCTAGTAAACCAATCTTGATGGCTGGAAACGATCGATACTGAACGCCTTCGTCAAGCAGGATTGATTCATCAACTTCCAGTTTATCTGCCAGTAGGGTGATGTAACCTGCCAAACTGTCTTCACAGCGTAAAATCCAGCATTGACTAATATGAGCGTCTATCTCTCGCTGAATCCGTCCTTGTCGCCAGTAGGTGACAAACTCACCGCGCAGACAGCGAAACCCCTGACCAGAAATAGCAAGAGCGGAGGTCAACTGCTCGACAGCCAAGTCGGAAAAATCAACTCCAGCAAACTTACTACTTGGTGGCATTGGCAGTTGTCTGACGATGGCGACGAGCGGCGATCCTTTTAGCTAAAGCCAAAGCAGCTTCATTTGCAACATAACCACCACTCTTAAGGGCATGGGCAAGTTTCTGAACTTCGCTACCTGAGATTGGTTTGGAAACTGTATGGAGTGGGTACTTCATTACTAAATCCGATTAACTAATTCTATTGTAACAGATCGCTAATTGTGCAAGCATCGCTCTCCCTGCCAAGACAACCTAATGAATGTCGATCCGGGCTGACATAAAAACTCCTTCTTTAATACCTGTTTCACTATCCCAATCAGTTTCCAATATAACGTTAGAGACTTGTACTTGCCAACCAACAAACTGTAATGTATCACCAACACGAGGAATTATTGGTAGCCATACATACCATGCTCCTTCACCTTTTTTGTTGTTTTCAACTGCGGTGCCCGTAATAGCCTGGATCTCACTAAAAAAAACATTAGGATACTTAACCGATAAGTTATTAGTTTTTTTTAGCCTCTCGCCTTCACTCTCAGGATAATTTGCGATTTCACATAAATACCATTGTGTCTGCATAGTGGAAACTCCTACTCTATATCCATCAGTATTTTACTTAAACATTGCAACCTACAGATAACTTTCTGGTTGCTTTCCCGACCATGAATTATTTCGGTTTACCAGTCTTGGCTGCGGAGCCGGCGACCCGCTAAGGCCCGCACTTGCTCGTCGGCGTCGGAAACTGCAAGCGATCGCAACAAGGGCACAACTCCCGGATTTTCGGGATAATGTTCGATAATCGCTTCGAGTGCTGTAAATCTGGGATTGTAAGGAAAAGAACCGTTTTGATTGTCAGGATCGCTCAAAGCTCGATCGCGCAAAAACTCAAACATTCCCGGCTCGTCTTTCCATCCCCGCATTAACTCTACCAGGGCGATCGCCCGCACCTGCGAATCTTCATCCTTTTGAGCTCTACTTTTGAGCCACTCGAAAGTTTGAGACTGATTTGTCCACCCGCGCGCTAACTTTTGCAAAGCGATTTGCCTGACAGCGGGACTCTCATCGCCCTCTGCTTTAGCCTCCAGCAGCATCCAAGTTTCAGGATTGTCTGGCCAGTTGTAAGCGAGTTCAAGCACCGCCGCTTCCCGCACTAGCGCTTCCCCAGAATCGAGCTGAATTTTCAGCCAAGGCAAGGTTTCCGGGTCGTCTGGCCACCCCCGCACGATCGATCGCACCAGCACGCTCAGCAGGTGAGAATCATGCTCCAAGTCGACCCGGCTTTTGAGGAAAGGCAGCGTCTCGCCCCGATGAGACCAGCGTTTTGCGATCTCTTCCACCGCAGTTTCTCGGACGTTCAGGTGTCTGTCTGACTCGGCGAGATTTTGCAACCAGCCAAAGACTTCGAGACTGCCTGACGCCAGTGTGGCGACAGCCTCCACTACTACTTGCCGCACAGTCCAGTAATCCTCGGAATCAGCTATTTTTTGCAGCAGGGGCAGGGTTTCGGGGTGGTCGGGCCAACCTGCGGCTATCTGTTGTAGGGCTATTTCGCGCAGGTCGGCGTCGCGATCGCCCAATGCTATATTTTGCAAAAAAGTCAGAGTTTCGGGGTTCCCGGGCCAGCCAGAGGCAATTGCTTGCACTGCTGCCCGCCGGACGGTCGAACTCGCGTCGAACTCGGCTTTAGTTTTCAGCAGCGCGTAAATGTCTGGCTCGCCTGGCCAGTGCGAGGCCAATTCTTCTAAGGCTGCTGTCCGTACTTCTTTGCTGCTGTCGGATTCTGCTAGGGTTTTCAGCAGCAGGCAAACGTCGGTTGCGGCGGGCCAGCCCGCTGCCAACTCCCGCACCGCTACTGTTCGCAGGATAGAACTTCCTGTCTGGGCAAGGTTTTTGAGCAGGGAGGCGGTGCCTAAAAGGCTGTGCCAACCTCTGGCTATTTCTTGCCACGCACAGACTCGCACTCCCAAATTTTCGTCGGATTCGGCGGCGGTTCTCAGCACCAGCAAGGTATCTGTGCGGTCGGGCCAATTAGAGGCTAACTGTTCGAGTGCTGTGGTGCGGACTGCGGGACTTTGATCTGACAGAGCCAGGGCACTCAGCAGCGGCAAGGTATCGCTCGTGTCGGGCCAACCACAAGCCATTTCTCGCACACAGGTCGATCGCACTGCCCAGCTTGGATCTGATTTGGCGAGGTTTTTGAGCATCAGGTAAATTTCTGGCTGGTCTGGCCAACCACGGGCTATTGCTTCGACTGCTGTGGCCCGGACTTCTCCACAGTCGGTGGAGTGAGCGAGTATTTTCAGCCAGGGCAGGGTTTGCGGGTCGTTTTTCCAAGTTTGGGCGATCGCTGCGATCGATCGATTGCGAATTTGATAAGTTTCCTGCAATTCTTGAGCGCTTTGATAAAGAATCAGGAAACCCGTACCGTATTGCGATAACTTTTTTAAAGCGTTTAACAGTTTTTTTTCGGTTTTTTTATTAACATCATTTTTAACTTTTAACAAGCATTGCGCTGCTAAAAACAAATTAATAAATTTTTCTTGTTGACCGTTCTGATCTGTGAGATATTCTATAATTTGGCTCGCTGTTTCTTTGTCGAGCTTAGCTGCAATTTCTCTGAGGACTTCGTGCAAAGATTCGTCCCGCCAGTGCTGGCCGAAAACTTGTATGTTGAGTTCGCCCCAAGTCAGTTGACCGATTTTGAGTTGGGCATGGATTAACTCTGCTACAGTCTGGGGATTATTTTCGGAAACAAGTTTTTTTAACAACATACCGATACCCTGCTCCCTGAAGTTTGTTTGCATTGACCATCCTCGCATCAGCTCGGATATTAGTTGAGATTTTTTTGAGCGAGCGTGGAGTATGGAGCCAATCGACTCTATTTTATACGAAAAATACTGAGTCGGGAGGGCCCCCATGCAAAATCCGCCAGCACCCACAGGAATGTTAGGTGTTGGCGGATGGCGATCGAACAATTAAGCCGCTGAATCTAACTAACAGCTACTTGGACGCGATCGGCTACAACCCGAACCGCAAAAGTAGGAATCTTTACCGTTTCATCATCCAGACATTGCCCGGTAGTCAGACTAAAGTTCTGCTTGTAAATGGGAGAAGCAACTTTGAGAGTGCCGTTGCGATCGCCCACAATTCCCCGCGACAAAACAAAAGCTTTGCTAAATGGGTCGTAATTGCTAAGCGCATAAACTTCATCCCCGTTTCCCACTCGGAAAATCGCCACTTGTTCGCCTTTAACTAAAGCGCAAACTCCAGTATAAGGGGCGATCGCATCCAGAGAAC
Organism: Microcoleus sp. B9-D4; assembly: GCF_036705105.1. NCBI lineage: Bacteria > Bacillati > Cyanobacteriota > Cyanophyceae > Oscillatoriales > Microcoleaceae > Microcoleus > Microcoleus sp. B9-D4. Next base: position 51,667 of record NZ_JAUBTS010000019.1, on the reverse strand, counting down.
ACACATCTACCCAAGTTGTTACTGTATCGGAAACTTGTAATGATTGAACCATTTTCTTTTCCTGTTAATTTACTTCAATCTCGTTCCCAGCCGGAGACTGGGAACGTAGGTTTCGAGGCTCTTCCTCGCCGAAGGAGGCTCTGGCTTACGGTTAGAGGAGGCAGAGCCTCCGGGACTTCATTCCCAGGCAGAGCCTGGGAACGAGATTAATTTACTTCAATCTAGTGTTCTTGTTCCCCCCTTATTAAGGGGGGCTAGGGGGGATCTCCGGGTTTCCTAGGCTCTGCTTGGAAACCCGATTATATGGGTTATTCCGAAACTCCAACCAGAGCCTTTTCATGTTCGTTAGCCGGCCGTGTTTGTCCCCGTTCCGCAACACGAACAATACTCGGATCGGGCAAATCGGAATTCACAAAATGCTGGAACCGCTGTACCTTTTGTGGGTCTTCAATCGTCGTTTTCCACTCACATTGATAAGTATTCACTAAATGTTCCATCTGCGCTTCTAATTCAGCACAAATGCCCAGAGAATCCTCAATTATTACCTGTTTCAAGTATTCAATCCCGCCCTCAAGTTTGTTCAACCAAGTAGCAGTGCGTTCCAATCTGTCGGCAGTGCGGATGTAGAAAACCAAGAATCGATCGATATACTTAATCAAAGTTTCCTTATCGATATCCGTAGCCAGCAAAACCGCGTGCTGCGGCTTAATTCCCCCGTTGCCGCACACGTACAAATTCCAGCCGTTTTCCGTAGCAATGATCCCAAAATCTTTGCTTTGAGCTTCCGCGCATTCGCGAGTGCAGCCAGAGACAGCAGATTTGAGCTTGTGGGGCGATCGCAAACCGCGATACCGCAATTCAACTTCGATCGCCAAACTCGTAGAATCCTGCACCCCAAAACGGCACCAAGTGCTACCAACACAAGATTTTACAGTACGCAGAGCCTTACCGTAAGCGTGTCCCGACTCAAATCCCGCATCAATCAACCGACGCCAAATATGCGGCAATTGATCCACGCGAGCTCCAAACAAATCAATCCGTTGCCCGCCAGTAATCTTAGTATAAAGCCCAAAATCCCTGGCAACTTCACCCAAAACAATCAACTTATCCGGCGTAATTTCTCCCCCCGGTATTCGCGGCACCACCGAATAAGTACCGTCGCGCTGAATGTTTGCCAAAAAGTAATCGTTCGTATCTTGCAAACCGACGTGAGACTTCTCTAAAATGTGGTCATTCCAAGTAGAAGCCAGCATCGAACCAACAGCAGGCTTGCAAATTTCGCAGCCCTTACCTTTGCCGTGTCTTTCAATCAACTCCTCAAAGGTTTTAATCTCTTGAGAACGCACTAAATGGTACAATTCTTGACGAGAATATTCAAAATGTTCGCAGAGATTATTTTTGACTGCAAACCCAGCTTTCTTCATCTCCGCCTTGAAGATATCCGTCACCAAAGGCACGCAGCCGCCGCAGCCAGTACCAGCTTGAGTGCATTTTTTGACGCTGGCAACATCGGTTAAATTGCGATCGCGAATCGCTGCACAAATCTGCCCTTTGGTAACATTATTGCAAGAACAAATTTGAGCAGAATCCGGCAAACTGTCTACTCCAAAACCCGCCGGTGCTCCCCCTTCTCGCGGTGGCATTAACAAATCTTCGGGATGCGGCGGCAGAGCAATTTCATTTTGCATGAATTGCAGCAAAGTGCCGTAAGCCGAAGCATCTCCTACGAGAATTCCGCCTAAAATTCGGCTGCCGTCTTGATTTAAAACTAATTTTTTGTAAATGCCTTGGAAGGTGTCAGCGACAACAATTTCTTTAGCATCGCCCGACTTGGGAAAAGGATTTCCAAAACTAGCGACATCCACCCCCAATAATTTGAGTTTAGTGGACATATCCGCACCTGTAAAAGTGCTTGTGGAACGGGCATCTTGCCCGTCATCCGCTGCACGGCTCAAAATATCTGCTGCTACGCTTGCCATTGTATACCCAGGCGCAACTAAGCCGTAGATGCGATTTTGATACAGGGCGCATTCTCCGATCGCATAAATGTCAGGATCGGAGGTTTGGCAGCTATCATTAATCACAATGCCACCGCGTTCTCCTACTTCTATACCGCAACTTCTGGCAATTTCGTCGCGGGGGCGAATGCCAGCAGAAAACACAATCATATCTGTTGCCAATTCCGAACCGTCAGCAAACAGCATTTTAGTAACTTTGCCATCTTCGCTGACAATTTCTGTGGTAGATTTGCTGGTGTGAACCGAAACCCCCAACTCTTCTATTTTGCTGCGGAGAATTGCCCCGCCAATCTCGTCAACTTGCACGGGCATCAGCCGCGATGCAAACTCAACAACGTGAGTTTTTAAGCCCATATTTTGCAGAGCATTAGCACACTCTAGACCTAACAAACCGCCGCCAATTACTACGCCTATTTTGCAATTTTTAGCGTAATCGGACATCGCTTCCAGGTCGTCAATTGTCCGGTAAACAAAAGTTCCTGTAGCGTCTTTGCCTTTAATTGATGGCACAAATGGATAGGAACCGGTCGCGAGAACAATTTTGTCGTAGGGAACTTCTAAACCGTTGGCTGAAGAGACTGTTTTTTGTTCCCGATTAATGGCGACTGCTTTGTCGCCAATGTGAATCTGGATGCCGTTTTCTTGATAAAATCCCGGTGCAACTAAAGATAAATCTCCCGCTGTTTTGCCAGAGAAAAATCCGCTGAGGTTTACGCGATCGTAAGCAACGCGCGGTTCTTCACAAAAAGTAATTAAATTCCAGTGTTTGGCAGCATCCGAGCTCACCATTAACTCCAGGAACTTGTGACCTACCATGCCATTGCCGATTACAATGAGGTTTTTTTTGGCTGTCATTAGAATTTATTTTATCCCGTTTATCAGTCGTTGGGTTAATTAATATAAGAGTTTATTGTAAATTTTTGTACTTATAGATACAAAAAATGGATATTTATGCAATTGTCGAATACTCCCGATTGCATTTTTGCATCATGTCTGCGATCGACTTAAGTAGGTGCGTCAGTCGATTTGAGATTTGAGATTTGAGATTTGAGATTTGAGATTTGAGATTTGAGATTTGAGATTTGAGATTTATATCATGTCAGGTCGATTCCCTCCGCTTCGCTTCGCCCGAAATCAGGTAGGGGCGGGTAAACCTGCCAATATCTGCCAATAATTGACAATCTCAAAAACCCGCCCGGCCGGGATATTATGGTCAATCGATCAGACATGATATTACTCGACAGTTAAGTAGGGTGCGTCACGTCTTTTTGACAAAACAATTAACATTTTTACTGTGACGCAGCTTACAGTTTTCTAATTTTTAATTATTATTTAAGCTCCCATGCCCGAATACTGCTTCAAACCCTGCCGCCAAAGCCAGCGATTCCACACAAAAAACACCGCACTCCAACCCAACATTACCAACAAACCGCGGCCTAGATCTACGGGCAATCCGATCAAGATTGAAGCGGGAAAATGAATCAAATAAGGAAACGGCGTCCACAAAACTACTTCGCGCACGGGTGCGGGAAACACTTCTAGCGGCGCGATAAGTCCCGATAAAAATAGGTAAATTAAAAACCAGAATTGCTCGATCGCACTTGCCCTTTCCAACCAAAAAGCAAACAGCGCAAAGGTATACTGTATCAGGAACCGCAAGCAAAAAGCCAAGACGATAACCAACAAAAACAGCAAAAACCTGCCCAAACTCGGCAGCCAAAAAGACTGCGGGTAAAGTGCAAAAAACAGCAGCGCTAATCCGCATACAAACGGCAGCCTCGCAAACCTTTCGGAAACGTGAGATGCAAAGTGGTGCCATACAGGATCGAGAGGCTGCAACAATCTATTGGATAGCCTGCCTTGCACTACTTCCTTTTCAAACTCCCAAATCACCCAAACTACATTTGTTTGCCTGACAATGAAAGCAGCTAAAAAATAACGGGCAAAGTCGATCGAATTCAGCCCAAATTGACCAGTTTCGGCCGCCTGCATCCAGACGCCCATCAAGATAAACGGCAAAGCTCCCGACAGCGCCCACAAAAACAATTCCGCCCGGTATTCGAGCATATAAGCATAGTAGGTAACTAGCAAAGTTTTAGCAATTTTGATGGCTTTTGTCATATCAATTGTAGATTTAATTTTTCGTGTTAGCAACGGGCCAGATGCCCGTTCCACAAAATATTGGAACTCTAGTGGAACAGGCATCTTGCCTGTTATGGAGAATGAAGCCAGCCAAAAACATTAAACTTTTCCCGTGCGAAAAACTCTACCAATTACCTCTTCAATTGGCGGATCAGTAACAGTCAAATCTATTACATCCAAGTCCGCCAAAATCTTCGCCACGCTCACCGTCAACTCTTCCCTTTTAACCAAAAACCGCACCGATTGTCCCTCAATAGATTCTACCTCCCCGTAAGCAAAAGCACTATCTTTGGCCAGCGGCTTAGCTAATTTTACCTGAACTTCCCGATAAGGTGCAAACCTGTCGAGCAATCCGTCCAAACTGCCATCATAAACTAATTGCCCTTCATGGATTAACAAAACGCGCTTGCACAAAGCAGTAATGTCAGCCATGTAATGGCTCGTCAACAGCACCGTTGCTTGATAGCGCTCGTTATATTCTCGCAGAAATTGCCTGACGCTAAACTGTGCGTTTATATCCAAACCTAAAGTCGGTTCATCTAAAAATAATACCTCCGGCTGGTGCAGCAGGGCCGCCATCAATTCAGCTTTCATGCGTTCGCCTAAAGAAAGCTTTCGTACTGGCTGATTTAACTTGCCTTCTAGTGACAGCATCTCTGTTAATTCTCCGACTCGCCGCCGATAATCTGTATCGGGAATGCCGTAAACTGCGGCATTAATTCGCAGAGAGTCAAGCACAGGTAAATCCCAAATTAACTGCTGTTTCTGCCCCATCACTAAGGTGATTTTTTGCAGAAAATCTGCTTCGCGACGAAAAGGAGTACGATCGCACACTCTCACCGTACCCGCAGACGGATAAATCAAACCCGTCAGCATTTTCAGCGTAGTAGTTTTGCCCGCACCGTTAGCACCTAGAAACCCCACGACTTCCCCCGGTTCAATACTGAAAGAAACGCCCTCAACTGCTTTGATATTGCGGTAAGTGCGACTAAAAAAGTGTCGCACTGTTCCTTTAAGCCCCGGTTCTTTAATCGCTACCGGATAAACTTTGCTCAAGTCTTCAACTAAGATAATTGGCATCGGCTCAAATTTTAACTTTTATTTTAATCTAGGGTATTTCCATCAGGCTTGTGCCAAGATGGAGCGATCGAGCTGTCTAGTAGGGTGCGCCAGCGATGGCTCGATCGCGAGTGAGAAAGTAACTGTGTTCTGGCGCACCCTACTAAGCTGTAGAATATTGCACAATATCCATGCTCACATCGCACAAAGTTTACAACTATGGTACTCACCCCAGATAATTCAGGCATCTCTCGTTTGGTAGGAGACAATTCTCCTGAAAATATTACACTTGCACCAGGACAACTTGCTAGTTTTGCTGGGGGACTTTGGATGGTGGGCGGCAATGATACTGTCAGGGGCTCGTCAGATGCAGAACGGATTTTCGGCAACGATGGTAAAGACAGTCTGTTAGGCGGTGTCGGCAGTGATTCTATTTACGGTGGCAAAGATGATGACGATGTTTTGGGAGAAATTGGCGAGGATTTCTTGACAGGAGATAGAAATAGCGATTTCCTTGATGGGGGTGCGGGAAATGATTTCCTGCGCGGAGGGCAAGGTGTTGATTTGTTAGTGGGCGGAGACGGTAATGATACTTTAATTGGCGACAGAGATGTGGATATTTACCAAGGTGGTGGGGGGAGCGATGTATTTGTTTTTAGAGTCGATCAAGCGGGAAGCAGAGTAGTTGGAATTGAAGTTCCTGACGCGGTAGTTGTGGATTTTGATAAGTCTAGCGATTCGATTGGAATTAGTGTGGCATTTACCAGCAGCAATATCTCCTTGGAAGAGGTCACTTATAGCTTGAACGATCCGAGACTGCTGCTGATCAATCCTGCAACTATAGCGGGGGGAACAAGTTTGTTAGCCAAGGGTGGCATCTCCCAGCGAAGTCTCGATCCCGATGGCAACGGCCGTGTGGAAGCTACTAATATTAGATTCGGTGTTACTAATGCTTTGTTGGGTACTGTGTTGAACGTGACCCCAGCCGATTTAAACGGCCGTTTTATTAATGCTAATTCTTTGCTTTGAAGCACCTAATTGATTAATTATTTCTCAAGAACGGGCTCTCCGGCCCGTTCCCCAAAAAAAACTCAGTTTTTGTGGAACAGGCCGGAGAGCCTGTTCTTCAGTTGCCCTTTGCCATTGCCCACTGCATCAAACCGGGAAACAACCGATAAGCTTCCGACGCCAAAAAAGCAGGGCCCACGGTAACTTCTGCACGCTGATTTTTCACAGCATCCCAGATAGCTTTAGCAATCTCTTCGGGCTGAGTTGCCCACTCAGATTTCAGCATTTTGCTCATTTGCTGACGGCGCAATTCGACTGCGGGTTCGTCTCGATCGCGAAATTGAGCTCTTTCTAAAAAATCGCTGTTAATCAAGCCCGGATGCACGGCGCAAACGTGAATACCTTGAGGGGCTAATTCCAATCGCAAACTTTCTGTTAAACCGGTTACTGCATATTTGCTGGCACAATAAGCAGTCATTTGAGGCAAAGGCATTTTGCCACCAATGGAACCAACATTGACTATTGTCCCTGTTTTTCGTGCCAAAAAATGTGGCAACATTTCTTGAATTGTGTTAACGCAGCCCCAAAAATTGGTATTCATTAATTGCTGCCAGTCTTCGGAGGTAGTGTGTTCGATCGCCCCCGTGAGACAAATCCCAGCATTGTTAACCAAAACATCGATGCTGCCGCAGGCATCTAGGGCTTTTTGGACGATCGCCCGCACTTGTTGAATGTCGCCCACATCCCCCGGAATAGCTACAGCGGAAGTGCCTTCTCGCTGCACTTGGGCCGCTGCTGCTGCCAATCTCTCTGGCTGGCGAGCTACCATAACTACATCGTAACCTTTACTTGCAAATAAAATTGCTGTTGCTTTGCCGCTTCCTTGAGAAGCGCCTGTAATCAAAACTGTCGGAGCCATAGATAGTTATAAATTGTAATATCAATTCCGGCTGAACCGGAATGAGTGTTGACTGTTGACTGTTGACTGTTGACTGTTAACTGTTGACTGTTGACTGTTGACTGTTGACTGTTGACTGTTGACTGTTAACTGTTTGAATAATACCGATGCAACCGGAAACGAGATGATTCGGACTTGTTTGATGTTGAATTTTGTAGGGGCGGGTTCGCCAACAATAATTGCCCGTAATATACAATTTCATAAACCCGCCATGCCCCTACTATACATTAATATTTCTTGGATATGGGAATTTTTTAAGAATGGCGATCGGTTTTTTTTTAACGAACCACGAAGACGCGAAGGACACGAAGGAAGAGAGGAGAAGAGAAGGGAAGAGAAAGTCTTCAGAAAGTGTTCAGCATTATGTGAAAATTGCTATATAAATTTTCCCAATGCCCAATGCCCAATGCCCAATGCCCAATGCCCAATGCCCAATGCCTAAAAAATGAATCTTCCGAAACAAACGCCTAATTGGTCGATCGCCCTAGTGTTAATTATCGGCGTTTTAGCCGTCTCAACTTCCTCAATCTTAATTCGGCTGGCTAACTTTTCAGCAGGGGCGGGCGGTTTGGGTTTCAGTCTGGTACTCGCGGCCTCTCGTCTGACTTTATCTGCTTTAATTCTGCTTCCGGCTTGGCGGAAAATTCAGTGGAACGCCCTGCAACCGGGAACTCGGCGCTATGCTGCTGCTGCGGGTTTGTGTCTCGCCCTGCATTTTGCTCTCTGGATTACCTCACTTTCTTATACTTCGATCGCCGCCTCGACTGCTCTCGTCACCACTAATCCTGTCTGGGTAGCGCTTTTGTCGCGCTTCTGGTTCGGGGAAAAACTCAGCAAAATGTCGATCGCTGGCATTACTATAGCCCTGACTGGGGGAATGGCGATCGCTCTCGGAAGTGCGGGCGCAGCCCATGCTGGCAGCAGCCAACTGCTGGGCGATTTCCTGGCTCTGGCTGGTTCCTGGGCTGTCAGCTTGTATTTGCTGCTGGGCCGGGAAGCTCAGCGGCGGGGACTGGGAATTGGTGGCTATATCGCGATCGCCTATACTATTGCTGCGATCGTCCTGCTGCCTCTCCCCTTCGCCTTCGGCACTACTTATACTAATTACCCCGACATTGTATATTTTTATATTTTGTTAACAGCCGCTTTGCCTCAGTTAGTCGGCCACACCATTTTGAACTGGGCCGTAGTGCAGATTTCCCCAACTCTGGTAACTCTTGCCATCTTGTTTGAACCGGTTGGGGCGAGTTGGTTGGGTTATTTGGTGTTTGGGGAAGTGCCTGCGCCGGCGGTACTCGCAGGTGCTGGGGTGCTGCTGTTGGGGGTAGCAATCGCTACCGTGGGAGCAAAAAAAATCACAGTCAACAGTTAAGAGTTAACAGTTTTCGACATTGCCACTACAGTTGCCGTGAGTCAGAATAAAACAAATTAGGGCTTAAAAACTCCAATAACTCATCAGTGAAATATCGATTCAAAACTATCAAAGGTCTGACTAATGACTAATAATACTCGGCTGCCTTTAGGAGAATAAAATTATGCTGCCAGAACAACTACAGCGGATCATCGGCTACTTTATCGAAGAAGCCACGGAACAGATCCAAATTATCGAACAAGGCTTGCAATATCTGCAAAACACCGTGCCAGCTCCCCAAAGAATACACCAGCTCATCCGAGCCTCGCACTCGATTAAAGCGGGAGCAGCTATGCTCGGATTTAGCAGCATTCAGCGCATTGCTCATCGGTTGGAGGATTATTTAAAGCTGCTCAGAGAATGTCCGATCGCCATTGATAGCAGGCTACAATCCCTCTTAACCGAAGTTTTTGATATTTTAGCAGCCCTCGTGTCCAAGGTTTCTAAGGGTTTTGGGATCAACCACGAAGACGCAAGCCAAATGCTCTCCCTCGCCGAACCGGTTTTTGACGAACTCGACGCTTACCTGAGATTGCGAATTCCCACTCGCCTGACTGTGAGAGCTACTACGGACGAACATATTCACGTTTTCTCCGGTTACTGCACCTCCCTGAGCGAATTTTCCTCGGCTATCGCTTCGCGCGTCGGTTTGCTCGGAGGCACTATTACCCGCCACGATCAGGATAGCCAGGGCATACGCCTTTGTGTTGACATTTACCTGCCGCCTTACACCAGGATCGAAAACATCCGCCAAGCTGTCGAACTCTCCGGCGCTATTATCGGGAATGTTCAGACGCAGCGGGACTTTTCGCTGCTGGCGACTGCGGATTATCCGGTTTACCAAAGCGCGATCGAACCTCCCGCAATTTGCATCGGATGCCGCTACTATTACGGCAGAAGCGACGGCGGCTACCTGCTCAATTGCACGATCCATCCCCGCGGCCCGGAAACAGAAGATTGTCGCGATCGCGAACCGGAATAACCCCTGAAAACTCAGCCCTCGGAAGCACGATTTGTCTACCGAAAAACTCTTCTGAAACCAATATTTTTCCTGAAAATTTTCACATTACCCCCTGCCAAATTATTTTTGAGTTGCTAGATAACTAGATCTTTCTCTCTTAGACAACTAAATCCTTCTTGCTTCTGAAAGCTCCCCTAACAACTGATACCGCAACTCGAATTAATTGCATCATGCTTGCAGGATGAGCGATCGCCCAGACATTGATTGTCAGACAAGTGATGGCCATAACTAGCAAGATATATGTCGGAGGCATTACTACCCCGATCGCGAACCAGGTAAAAACGTGAAATATCATTGCTGTAGCCCAAAGGCTGGCGACAACCACAGACGCCCAAATTTGCATTCGAGGTCGGTTTAGTCCTGTCAAAATCGCTGTCTGCAAAGTAGTCAGCAAGTTGGCCGGAACTAAAAAGGCACAGATAGCTATGCAGTAGGTATGAGAAAATTCAGTAACTGTATTGAAGTCGATCATCAGTCTAATTGTCGGGCCTGTTGGGTATACTTAAAGAGCTTAGCGTGACTTGACTTTCAGATCTTGTCACCCTTACCTTAACTTAATATTTCAGTAAGTAGGCCGCTCTGGAGACGCATTTCTCTCCCCCTTTTCCAGCAGGGCAAATTTTAACACAACTATTAAAAATTTGGCAAATTATTAAACATACTTGAAGAATGGCAACAATTGCTATGATAATTAACATCGGGAAGCGATAGTATAGAGGAGCCAAGTCGGTAAAATTTATAGAAAGCTGAGGCTGGTCTCACAGCAACAAATACTGCAGGCTGATTTTCGACTAAATCTTTTTTGATTCGCTGATTCTCGGATGATTGATTCTCAGTGTCCGTCCAGGGATCGATCCGTTATGCGATCGAACAATATGAGATTATTATGGAAAAGCCAATGTGATCTCAAATTTCAAATCATTAGAACCCTCTCGACATTTTACAGCGGAAGACAAAAAAATGGATCTACAAATCAGAATTCCCGCACTCGAAGAAGTTGACTTGACAAACTGCGACAGAGAGCCCATTCACATATCGGGGCACATTCAGCCACACGGGGTGCTACTTGTTGTACGAGAACCTGAACTAGAAATACTGCAAGTCAGCGAAAATACGCAAGATTTGTTAGGAGTAGAGCCGGAAAGTGCGATCGGTCGAAATTTGAGCTTATTCTTCAATCGAGTTCAAATAAAAAAACTCAAGCTTTGTTTGGGTAATGAAAACTTAAAAACCGTTAATCCCATTAAACTTTCTGTCATAAACAAAGGTAAATATTTAGAGTTTGACTGCATCCTCCACCGAGTAGACGAAGTATTGATGGTCGAGTTGGAATTAGCCACAAACCCAGAAAATCTTTCTGTTTTTAGTTTTTATCATTCAGTGAGAGCCACTATCAGCAAAATTCAAAGCGCCAAAAATCTCAAGGAATTATCTCAAATAACTGTAGAAGAAGTCAGAAAAATATCTGGTTTTGATAGAGTGATGGTCTATCAATTTGACCACGAAGGCAACGGCGCTGTAATCGCTGAAGACAAAGCAGAAATGCTGAGTCCTTTCTTAGGATTAAACTACCCAAGTTCAGATATCCCCAAACAAGCCCGACAACTGTATGCGTTAAATTGGCTGAGGTTAATCCCAGATATTAATTATCAACCAGTCCCCCTTGTTTCAGGAAATAATGCTGTCACCACCCAGCCCCTAAACCTGAGTTTCAGCGTATTGAGAAGCGTTTCTCCCATTCACATAGAATACCTGCAAAATATGGGCGTTGCCGCTTCGATGTCAATCTCATTAATCAAAGACAAAAAACTGTGGGGATTGATTGCTTGCCACAATTATACACCAAAATACCTCAACTATGAATTGCGCGCCGCCTGCGAATTTATCGGGCAAGTAATGTCCTTAGAACTGCAATCAAAAGAAGGAAACGAAGACTACGACTACAAACTACACTTAAAATCCATTCAAACCAAGATTTTTGAAGACATATCCACGTCCGACAACTTGTCAGAAGTGTTAGTTAAATGTCAGCAGAATTTGCTAGAAGCAGTCAACGCCCAAGGAGCCGCAATAGTATTTGGAGACAATTGCTATCAAGTAGGGCAAACACCTCAAGGAGAAGCGCTCAAATACTTAACTAATTGGGTGCAAGAGCATTTAAATAAAGAAATTTTTTATACAGACTCGCTCACTAAATGCTATCCAGAAGCTGAGGAATTTAAAGACACAGCCAGCGGGTGTTTGGCTATAGCAATATCACCGACGCAGAAAATATACGTTTTGTGGTTTCGCCCGGAAGTAATTAAGACCGTAAATTGGGCGGGCAACCCCAACAAACCAGTTGAAACCGATGAAGATGGCAACCCTCGACTGTCTCCTCGGAAATCCTTCGAGCTGTGGAAAGAAAATGTGAGGTACAAATCGTTGCCTTGGAAACAATGCGAAATAGACGCTGCATTGGAACTGAAAAAAGCAATGATTAATATAGTGCTGTGTCAAGTCGATAAACTCGAAAAATTAAATACAGCACTAGAAGCCTCAGTCGCCAGAGAACGGGAAAAAACTGCTAATTTAAAAACAGCGATGTCCGAACTTAAGCGGGCGCAAACTCAATTGGTGCAAAGCGAAAGAATGTCAAGTTTGGGACAGTTGGTGGCGGCGGTAGCTTATGAAGTCACTAACCCGATTAACTTCATCTACGGCAATCTTAGCTATGCTAATGAATACAGTCAAAAAATGATCAATTTATTGCAGCTTTACGACCAGCACTATCCGTCGCCGTCGCCAGAAATTCAAGCACAAATAGAAATAGCAGAATTAGAGTTCATAGTTGAAGACTTACCGAAGTTGCTGGGTTCCATGAAAGTAGGAGCTAACCGCATCCGCGAGATAGTTCAGTCGCTGCGAAATTTCTCTAGAATTGACGAAGCAGAAATTAAACCAGTTGACATTCACGACGGATTGGATAGCGCTTTGTTGATTTTGAGTAATCGACTCAAACCGAAGCCCGATCGCCCCGCAATTCATCTCATCAAAGAATATGGCTCTCTGCCTTTGGTTGAGTGTTACGCAGTTCAAATCAACCAAGTATTTATGAATGTACTTGCCAATGCAATTGATGCTCTCGAAGATGCCTTTGTCAACAATAATTTATCGTCGCACGGCGGGGACAAAGAACAGCCAGTTAAGTACGGACAAATTCGGATTGTGACTGAACTTTGTCCGGGGAAAAAAGCCGTAGCAGTTCGGATCGAGGACAACGGTTGGGGCATGGAAGAAAAAGTGCGCCAGAAAATTTTTGAGCCGTTTTTTACCACAAAACAGGTGGGCAAAGGTGCGGGGATAGGTTTGGCGATTAGCCACGAAATTGTGCTAGAACAACACGGTGGCAAATTGACTTGCATTTCTGCCCCCGGAGAGGGTACCGAGTTGATTATTGAGATTCCCTTGAGCCAAACTCACCCCACACCCATTGTCAAGTGAAAAAAAATCCGCCCTAGCGAAGCTATCCCAAAGGCTAGGCTAGGAAATCGCCCCAATTCAAAAATCGAAAATTCGATTAAAATACAAAAGCAGCTAAGTAGATTTGAGCCAATTCAGAGGAAGCTAGTATGACTGAAAAAAAAACCGCCCAATGGGATGCCGGCCGGTTTCTCAAAACCTTGGCTTATTTCGGCGTCATTCCCTTCATTGGCCGCATTAGCTGGCTGCAACAACTCTTTGGAAGCAGCAGCAACAGTAAAAAAGACCAACCCAAACTGATACTGGTAGCCGGTGGCACCGGCGGCGTCGGGAAGCGAGTTGTCAAGCGGCTGCAACAGCGGGGATATAGAGTGCGAGCCCTCGTCAGAGATGCTAAAAGAGCAACAGAAATTCTCGGCAAAAATGTCGAGTTAGTCGAAGGAGATATCACTCTCCCAGAAACCCTAACACCGCTAGTAACCGAGGGCATAGAAGCAGTTATCTGCTGTACTGGCACCAAAGTTCAACCGATAGAAGGAGACACCCCAACGCGGGAAAAATATTATCAAGGCATCAAATTTTATATGCCGGAAGTTGTGGATGTTCCCGAAATAGTCGAATACAAAGGCCTCAATAATTTAGTGCAAGCTGTTCGCCGCCAGCTAATTCAAGCAGGCGAAAAAACAATTTTTGACTTCACAAAACCCAGCCAAGATTTAAAAGAAACTTGGGGTGCGCTAGACGATATCGTGATGGGCGGCACCAGCGAAAGTTCGATTCGGCTGACAGACAATACAGCTATCTTCACAGGCAATGTTTCTACTGCCAACTCGGGCGGCTTTGCTTCGGTGCGTACCCGCAACTTTGATCCTCCGCTTAATCTCACAGGATGTAGCGGCCTCCAACTGCGCGTCAAAGGGGACGGCAAGCGCTACAAATTGATTGTTCGCAGCGAAGCTAAATGGGATGGAATTGGCTATTGCTATTCGTTTGATACTGTTTACAATATCTGGATTACTGTCACTGTTCCTTTTGATGAGTTAATTCCAGTATTCCGCGCCAAAACAGTCAAAGATGGCTCGAAATTTGATGCCAGCAGTATTTTTTCTTTTCAGTTAATGTTGAGCAAGTTTGAATATGATGGCGCGCTCAACCCGAAATTTACACCGGGTATTTTTCAACTGGAGTTAGAATCTATTAAAGCTGATGGGGGACAGAACTTGCCGCGATTTGTGATGGTGAGTTCGGCAGGAGTTACCCGCCCGGGCCGCCCGGGAATTAACTTGGAAGAAGAACCGCCTGCCGTCAGGATGAATGATATGTTGGGGGGGATTTTGACTTGGAAGTTGAAAGGGGAAGATTGCGTGCGATCGAGCGGCATACCTTATACTGTGGTCAGACCTTGCGCTTTGACTGAAGAACCGGGAGGCAAAGCTTTAATATTTGAGCAAGGAGACAATATTAGGGGTAAAGTTAGTCGGGAAGATATTGCAGAATTGTGTGTGCAGGCCTTGGAACAACCGCAAGCTTGCAATGTTACTTTTGAGGTGAAAGAGGGGGAAAATACCAGTTCTCCGGGAGACTGGCCGGCTTTGTTTTCTGGAGTTAAATAACATATAGCACTTCTTAGTAAAATGAGGTGGGCTTGGTGATTTATAACTGGTTCCCAGGCTGAGCCTGGGAATCAATCTCCAGAGGCTCTGCCTCGCTTGTTAGTAGCAAAATTGGAGGCAGAGCCTCCGGATATGCGTTACCAGGCAGAGCCTGTTAACGAGTAAAATGCGAGTTTTATAACTGGTTCCCAGGCTGAGCCTGGGAATCAATGTCCAGAGGCTCTGCCTCGCTTGTTAGTAGCAAAATTGGAGGCAGAGCCTCCGGATATGCGTTACCAGGCAGAGCCTGTTAACGAGTAAAATAACTAATAACCAATAATTAATAATTAATTTATGTCTGTTACTTTTTCCCGACGCTATTTGACGCCTTATTTGTTTTTGCTTCCGGCTTTATTTATTTTGAGTTTGACTGTTTTGTGGCCTGCTGTGCAAGCTTTTTATTTGAGTTTTACCAACTACGAATATGATTTGACTCAAATGCCACAGTGGGTGGGTTTAAAGAATTTTTATAGGTTGTGGGGCGATCGCACATTCTGGCAAACTTTGACGAATACGCTGCTGTATCTCACCTGCGTTGTGCCTGTATTGGTTGTTGTGCCGTTGGGAATGGCGATTTTGTGCAACCAAAAACTTAAGGGGATGAACTGGTTTCGTGCAGCATACTACACGCCGGCGGTGATTTCAATGGTTGTCGCTGGGATTGCTTGGAAGTGGCTGTTTGCTGAGACTGGACTGCTAAATCAGTTGGGGGAATTGTTGGGTGTACCTCCTGTTTCTTGGCTGGCTAATCCGAAGTTAGCAATCTTTAGCGTGATGGCTGTTACTATCTGGAAAGGATTG
Organism: Microcoleus sp. B9-D4; assembly: GCF_036705105.1. Classification (NCBI taxonomy): domain Bacteria; kingdom Bacillati; phylum Cyanobacteriota; class Cyanophyceae; order Oscillatoriales; family Microcoleaceae; genus Microcoleus; species Microcoleus sp. B9-D4. Next base: position 36,135 of record NZ_JAUBTS010000019.1, on the reverse strand, counting down.
GGTTATTACATGGTAATTTATTTGGCAGGGCTGCAAGCTATTCCGGCAGAACTTTATGAGGCGGCTGCTATTGATGGTTCTGATGGTTTGGGAAAGCACTGGGATATTACTGTGCCGCTGATGAAGCCTTATTTAGTTTTAGTTGCGGTAATTTCGGCGATTTCTGCTACTAAGGTTTTTGAAGAAGTTTATATTATGACTCAGGGCGGGCCTCGCAATAATTCTAAGACTGTTGTTTATTATCTTTACGAACGGGCTTTTAAGGATTTGGAAATTGGCTATGCTTGTACGATCGGGTTGGTTTTGTTTTTGCTAATTTTGGGTTTGTCAATTTTGCAAGTTAGCCTTCAGGGTTTGACTCGCAATGATTAAGATTTATGACTGATGAGAACTCACGCACTCCGGGCCTCATAAACTCGGTTTCTCGTTCTCATCCCTGTGATTACCACGACTTTGTTACATTCAGAAACCGGGTTTATTGGTCTAATTTCTACTAATTTTCGACTGGAATATCGAAGTAATGCGATCGCTCACGGCTTTGGGCAGGTCTTATTGGCGAAATCACAGCTATAAATATAGGGCTTCTGCCAGTTCAGAGGAATTTCTAATAAATCCCTGGTTCCGGTCATTCCCTGTCCCAGAAAGAGCAGCACAGCGATCGAATTCAATACTACATGGATAGTGCGCCAGCGATTTGAGCGGTCTTTGTAAATGTCTTCAATGATGGCAAGGGAGAAAACCATAATTAGCGCAGCGGCGATGCCAATGTAGTAGTGAGACCAATACCATTCATTGGTTCGCCGATAAACGCCATCTTGAGTGCCAAGAATCACCAAACCAGTACCTGTTAGGGTCGCAAATATGCCGCGCCATAAAGCGGGTGTAGCTCGATATAGCATCACCAAAGAACCCACAGTTGCAACAAACATCAGCACAATGAAAATGACCTGAAACGAGTTTTTGCTCCAAACATCCTTGCTCAAAATATGCTCAAAAATCGGGTAGGCTAGACCCACCAACGTCACTCCTACCACAGAACCTGACAGAATTCGACCTGCTTTGACGTGTTCTGAACCGACTACAGGTGGAATTTTGCTCTTGGTGTCGATCGCAATTTGCTTCCGACGCTGCATAGTTTGCCACGCCATATTGAGAACAACACCAAGCATAGGAAAAACAATCGCTACAGCTAAAATAGGATGCAGCAAAGCCAGAAAATCTTTAAATTCCATACAGCACCTTTTTGTTGAGGAGGGTTGGCTTCATCAACCCGGTTTTTGCGATACATAATATCATATCCGGCCATCTAACCACAGTAAGTTTGTAGTCAGGACTAATAGTAATTGTTCATCGGCATAGATAAAACTGAAGTCCTGACTACCAACACGCTTTATGAAGGATAAGTCAGCGAATATTTTGTTCGCTCATAAAATATAGCAGTTGCCAATTGTGTGAGGTATAGCTTTTAAAATTACGCAATAACGCAATTACAATTACCTTTTTGTACCCCATACAAATGAAAAATGCTGGAGGTTACGTCCGTGGCGGTTAAGGACTAATTTTATGCATCACTTTCAGCTTAGCGGAACAGTTCTTTGTTATTGAGAATAGCAGGCCAATTTTTGTTAGCTGAAGCAATGTGACCAGGGATATTCCCCATCCACTGTGCTTGTACTGTTTTATCGTAGTTGAGATAAAGCTTCCCATTAACGATTTTCCAGGCGTCAGGCTGAGTGACAACAAGATGCCCTTCACTGGTACCCTGGGCGCAATATCCACCGTATTGAGGAGCATACTTTTCAGGATTGTTGGCAAACATATCACGGTTTGCTGCACTAGCAAATATCCAAGTTGTTCCAGCCCAATTATGTTTAAATTGGCTAACTCCCATAACTAATTTGCTTTGGGTGAAATAGGCTACGACATCCTGACCATCAAGAGCCACACTTTTTTCGGTGTAGAATTGAGGATGAACAGTTGCTGTGCTGCTTTTACCAGCGCAAGGATTGGCTTTACCAGCGCAAGGATTGGCTTTACCAGCGCAAGGATTGGCTTTACCAGCACAAGGATTGGCTTTACCAGCGCAAGGATTGGCTTTACCAGCGCAAGGATTTTCTTTACTCGCACAAGGATTGGCTTTACCAGCACAAGGGTTGGATTGTGCAACCTTGGATGAAACGGTTGTAGAGTTTAAGTTTGTGGAAGCCTTGGAATTGGCGTAGCTAAAATTAGTTGTTACCAAACCGATAATGGTGGCAATGGCGATCGTGGTAATGTATTTTACTTTCATGTGTCTAATTTCCCGATAAATTGTTAGTAACTCCATGCCAGATGTTTGCTTATGAGTTTTTCGTCTCTGGCAATTGTGCTGACATTTGCTTGCCCTCAAGACTTGAGGTTATTTGCATTAACGCTCAATAAAATGAGTGCTAGATGAGGAAGAGATGGATGGGAGATAAAACTCTGAATACTTTATACGTCCCTTTATTCAGCAAAAATTCATCTGGAAATTAGGAACGCATCATCTAGTTACCCCGAATGTCTTATAGAGTAGAGAGTAACCCTGACTATCCTTGAGAGTCCTTGATGCACTGTCGGCTTAGCAACCGGGTTTCTTGCTAGATATCTGGTTTCTCAACCCAAGATTGCTGATGAGAAACTTAGTAGTGCAGTAATTTAACCGCGAGTTGAAAAATTATGACAGGAAAAGACTGGTTAGTGACTGATGATGGACAGTGCAATACTTTTGAGCCTACAAGTCAAATTGAAGATTTGACTCATCCCTACCGACTTTACCGCTTTTTAACTGACTTGGAAGATGTATTAGAGCAAATTAGTGATGATTATTTACGACTCCAGGCAATTTGTCCCCTTGTCCGCAGGTTGTTAGATAGTTCTTCCTGGTTTCAAATTGCTCTACTTGAGCCTGACTCTGAGACAGGCTGGGCAGTACAAACACTGTATGATGAACCATTTTTTCCTCTGACGGTGCAGTTGGTGGCTTGGGCTCCGGGTGCTGTTTCTCCGATTCATAATCATGCCAGTTGGGGACTGGTGGCGCTACTTGATGGACAGGAGAAAAATACTTTTTGGCAGCGATCGCCAACTCGCAAGTTTCCCGATAAAATTACCACAGTGGGAGATATTTTGCTTGCCCCTGGTGACGTTTTGTGCTTAATGCCAGATGCGATTCATCATGTGGAAGCACTGGGAGCTCAACCAACCATTAGTTTTAATCTTTATGGTGTAACAGATTACGATCGACGATTTGAGTTTAACCAGATTAAAGGCACTGCGGAAAACTTTTAAGGGAGCATCCTGCTGCGAGCAAATATCAACAAATATCCAATATACCGGGCGAGTGAAATCGCGGCTGCACAAACTTTCGTCGGTTCCACCGGAGACTAATTTTATTTAGTTTTTTTTTTACTGATTTTACGGCTTAATTCTCCTCACAACCTGACGATATAATGAAGCTAATTAGCCAAGTTAGAGCCGCTATCAACTATCTCACGGGCAAGCGAATTTCCACCTCTTCGCTTCAGTTTCGCCTGACGCTGGAATTGCTGGTACTCTCGATTTTAGCACTGAGCAGTGTGGCATTTTGGGCAGGCTGGCAAAGGTCGCAAAATTTAGTCGGTGCTCATAAAAAAACTCTGGAATACATTGGAATACGCTTTCCCGAACAGGTTGAGCTTTATAGTGAAATGGGTTCACTAGAAATTGGCTTAACCCGAAGTGTGCATAAAGCTTCCACAGGAGGAATCATGGTGTGGGTGAAGCGAAATGATGGGATGCTTTTGGTAAATTCACCTGATATGGATCTGCAATCTTCTAAGATTACGAAGATGATATCGTTGACGGAAGTACCTGCTGAGCCGACTTTTGTTCAGGTGGGCGATCGCTACTTGGTGATCTGTAGCAAAACTCTGAGGATCAAAAATGAGTTACTGGGTACGGTATATTTCTCTCAAGATATCACTGATGAGCAACGTCAATTAAATGATGGGATTCGCAGTCTAATTGTTGTCAGTATTGTGGTAATCTTAGTGTTAATGTTGGCGATCGCCAGTCGCATTCGTCATGCTCTCCATCCTTTGGAACATATGAGTCAGGTAGCTAGCACTTTGTCTGCTGATAATTTGCAGGCGGCTAAACTCCAACTGCATCAGGCTCCTGATGAGATTTTAGGACTAGCCCAAACCTTTAATGAGATGTTGTTTCGCTTATCGGGTTCTTGGGAGCAACAACGCCAATTTGTCGGTAATGTTTCCCACGAATTACGCACTCCTCTGACGGTTGTAGTGGGTTATTTACAAAGTTTGCTGCGACGCAGCACTAACTTAAGTGACTATCAGCAACAAGCACTGGAAACAGCGGTTGGGGAAACTGAACGCACGATTCGGATGTTAGAAGATTTGCTGGATTTGGCAAGGGCTGATAGTGGCAACTTGCACTTTCGTTTGAATCCGGTGATGCTGAATACTCTGGTGGCTGAGGTAGCCCAGATGAGTCAAAAAGTTAGCAATCGGAAAATTATTTTCGTGTCAAATGATGAGGATGTTGTAGCCTGTGCGGATCAGGATCGTTTACAACAAGTGTTAATTAACTTAGTCGATAATGCAATCAAGTATTCTGCTCCCGAACAACCAGTTGAGTTAGTCTTAGAAAAGAGGGAACAGCAGGTGATGATTCATGTGGGCGATCGCGGAATTGGTATTTCTCTCCCCCATCAAAACCGGATTTTTGAGCGGTTTTACCGGGTGGATGAGTCAATGACGCGCTCTAGAGACGGTACAGGGTTGGGATTGGCGATCGCCAAAAGCCTGATCGAAGGCATGGAAGGACGTATTACGCTCCGATCTAAACCGGGAGAAGGTAGTATTTTTACTATCACCTTACCTGTCTGGAATCCGCAGCTATGAGCGATCGCATTCTCCTTGTTGAAGATGACCCTAAACTGGCAAAGTTCATCGAATCTGAACTTAGTCTTGAAGGATATCACGTCACTGTCGCCCCAAACGGATTGGATGGATTAACGATCGCTCGTGATACTCAACCGGATTTATTAATTTTAGATTGGATGCTTCCCGGTATCTCTGGATTAGACATCTGTTTAAGGTTGCGATCGACTGGTATTCAAGTACCAATAATTATCTTAACAGCCAAAGATGAAGTACCCGATCGCGTAACTGGATTAAATGCTGGGGCCGATGATTATGTTACTAAGCCTTTCAGTATGGAAGAACTCCTCGCGAGAGTCAAAGCCCGTCTGCGCCGAACTCAAGCAAATGACCCGGATAATTTACAATTTGAAGACCTAGTATTGAACGGTTTAACCCGTGAAGTTTATCGAGGTAGTCAACTAATTGAACTCACTGCCAAAGAGTTTGATTTGTTAGAATTTATGCTGCAACATCCCCGTCAAGTCATTACCCGCGACCGGATTTTAGAAAAAGTTTGGGGTTACGATTTTATGGGCGAGTCAAACATTATTGAAGTGTATATTCGTGCGTTACGGATTAAGTTAGAAGCAAGTAACTCCAAACGCCTGCTGCATACGGTTAGGGGAGTTGGATACGTGTTGCGAGAGCAAAAGTGATGAGGGGCGGATTTACAAATACTTGGCAGATTAAGAATGGATACTGGTGAACCCGCTCCTATTATACTACCTATTTTTTTGTACCAAATAGACCTAGAAATCCGGTCGTTCCTGATAATCTTCCGCAGAACTAGGGTCTAATTCCCACCGACTTTCATCTCGATGTTCAAGCATATCTGTTGTGTGCAAAATAGCCCCATCCGCCATCTCTATGCCCGCAGCGGCTCCGAGTTCGTCAACCATATCCAGGTCGGGAGTAGGCGCGGTTCCGCCCACAGATTGCTCGCCCGTGGCACTTTCTTGTTCCGCAGCCGGATCGCCATCCTCGCCGCCGATTTGGGAACTGGTGGAAGAGTATTCCGAACTGCTGTCCTGCAGGGTTGTTATGTCGTCTTGGCTCAATCCCGGTTGATCGATGACGCCGGTACCGTAAGATTCGGTAATTTCTTGAGGCAAATCGCCCAAATTATCGTGTTCTGTTGTTGTTTTTGCGTTGCCTTTTTTGTGCTGTGCCACGATACTTGCTCCTGTTTGTTTTTGAACTCAATTAAATTAAAAATGTCCTAATTTGGCTTTAACTGAATTGTTTTTAGTAATTGCCGATGGCTATAATTAAGTGGTATCTTAATTGCTATTTAAGCTTTTAGCTTCTATCTCAGGAAATATATTGATTCGGCTCAGCTATTTCATTGGGAATACAAAAAGCGATCGCCCGTTTGAAAAGGGCGATCGCTTTTTAATGGGGATGTTAATTCTATTCGGGAAAATCAGGAATTATCCATTTGGGGGGTTCCGTCCGTTTCCTTCTCACCGCTTCCTCTGCTATTTCTAGCATTTTATCCAGAGAAGTATTTTCAATAAAGTTGGACGTTGCTTCTGCGTATTCCCGCTTCGGGCACTTGTCGCCCAGAACGCAGCCATTGACGCAAGCTACAGCACAATCGACAGTGTTCTCCACCATAACTTTTTTCCTTTCACTGTTCCAACAACTAATAGGCAGGTACTCTGGGTGAATTTGTCAAGAGACTGCTCTATATCTTTATTTTACTTCACAAATTGTCATCAAAGGTCGATCGCCAGGGCAAAACTGTTATAAGATCAAAGCAACCTACCTAATCTGCCGATCGTGAACAATTTTCTGCGGCGCTTAAAACTTTTACCTTGGCGAGAAATGCTGCAAATTGCCGCCCTCGTCAACTCAATCGTGATTGGACTGGAGCTATTTTTAGCCTGGGGTTTCACGCAATCGCGGCCAATCCGCAACGGGGTGACGCTTCTTTACGGCTCCTCCCTCGGAACATTGATACCTTTCGCTGCTGCTGTGGGAATGGGAGCTTTAGCAGTGTACTTTTTAGAGTATTGGCAACAACAATTTTTGCTCAACCGAATTAGTTTGTGGGTTTTAGTTTTGTGCGTGCTCTTGGGTTTGGTGTTAAAGTCATTCCTACCCATACCTGCTTTATTAGCAAGTTTATCGGAAGCTGCACTCATCGGAGTTACGGTGGGAGTTTTTTGGAAGGGCCGGCCTTATTGGCGATAGTCATGCCATTTTAGATTTTAGATTTTAGATTTTAGATTTTAGATTTTAGATTTTAGATTGGCTATGACTGATGAATATTCGGGTTTGGGGGTTGTCTATAGTTACATTTTTTTTGTAAATATAGTATAAGGTGCCAATAGCGGACACTAGCCAGAGAAATTGTGCGCTATTGGCACCTTACAGAAGATAAATTGTGCAGAATTACCGATCGACTAAAAACACAATTCTCAATTCCCCAATGTCATCGCATTTCAGGAACTCTCACAGTCTCTGTAGGAGGCATCATGGCTTCTTTAGCATTCAACTTTTGATTCAACTCCCGAATCCGGCGCGACAGCAAGCGAATAATATTCACCGCAATTCCCGGCGTTTCATCAATCGCATCGTATAGCTGCATTTGAGTCAGCATCAAACACTCGGATTGTTCGAGAGTAGAAATAGAAGCCGATCGAGGTTCTGCATCAAACAGCGACATTTCCCCGAAACAAGCCCCCGCTTTCAACTGTGCCAAATCCCGATCGCCTATATGCACGCGCACCGTTCCCGATACCAAAATATAGAGAGACCGCCCTTCTTGTCCTTCCGTAAAAATCCTGTGCTTGGAAGGAAACGAAAGTTCATCCATTACCGATGCTAGACGCACGAGAAAATCATCCCGCAGTTCCTTAAAAATCGGAACCTCCCTCACAAACAATAGGCGTTCGACGCTTGTTAACATAATGAGATGCAATGATTAATTTAAACTTAAACAAAGGAAGAGGAATTGGGCATTGGGCATTGGGCATTGGGCATTGGGCATTGGGCATTGGGCATTGGGCATTGGGCATAGTTTCTTTTTGTTCCCTCTTCCCTCTTCCCTCTTCCCGACATCCGTTACATCCGTTACATCCGTCGAGCGAATCCGTTGCCGAACTTCCTTCTTCCTTCTTTACCTTTTTCCCCCAGCACCCAACTCTGCCATCATCTCTTCAACTTGAGCGGATACCAAATTATCGGGGTCATTTTGCAGCCTGGGCAACAATTCGACCACAGCCCGGGGCGAGGCTATTTTCAAATAGGCTAACACTGCTTCGCGGACAAAACCCGTCGGGTGCTGCAGACAGACAAGAGTTTGTTGAGCCGTAAGACTCCAGCGCGCTTCTCTCGCCAAGTGAAAGCAGCAGGCCAAGGCCCAATCCGAAAGGAAGTGGCGCAATTCTAGCAAGCGGCGCAAACGATCGCTAGGGGCTAGAGGTTTGTAAACCATCAATTCCGAGAGGTTGCTCAATTTTTCTCTTTCCGAGTGTTGATCTAACAGATTGATGAGCGATCGCTTCCTAGCTATATCCACAGTATTATCGAGAATTTCCAATCCCCTAGCCACCAAAGAAGGTTGGCCAGAAGCGATGTTGAAAGCAGCGGCTTGTACCGTGTCCAGCGGATAAAGAAACTTCATCAGCAAAAAACACCGCTCCCTAGCATCAGCTTCCAACCCCGCCAGAGCACGCTGCAACAATTGAGCCGTATCGTTCCCAGGTGCCCCGGTGCTGTTAGCACCCCCCGACAAATTGCCGTAGCTCGTTACCCCAGACAAATCTACCAGACCTGCATAAATTTGACCGATAAACATTAACTCCTGTTCGATAAGAGTTTCCAAGCCGCTACGGCCGATGCGGTCTAGAACCCCTTCTATCCCCGCTTCCGAAGGCATTTTTAACAGGATGCGGAGGATATTGCGCCTCGTCGTTCCCCAAGCCGTCATCAAATTGCTCACCAAAATGTCGATCGCCTCATTTGTCCCAATTTGACCCAGAGCCGTCCAAGCTTGCAACCTGACCAAATCAGACTTGTGGATATCCTCAGCCAAATAAACGAGCAAAGGAATGGCATCGTTGTGAAGTTTGACTATAGCCTGCAAAGCCGCTTCCCTAGTCGATTTGTAACCAAGTCCGCGCAGCAGCGAAGGATAATATTCTTCCGAATGAGTAGACGAAATCACGTCTAACAGAGCGCAGCGCACTCGCAGAGATTCATCTTGCAACAGATTGGGGATATGCAGCCGCAGTCCTTGCAAATAATCAGCTTCTCCCAGAGCCCGCGTCCCCATAACACGTTCCCGCTCTTGCTTGTGTGTCAGCATTTGCCGCAGCGTATTAGTAGCCTCTGCCTTTTGCAGGCGATCGCCCCTTCTCATAATTAAAGCAGCCGCCGTACCCCGCACCACCGGATCGACCGTCGGCTGCAAGTAAGGCCGCAAGCTCTCAATATTCGGTTCAGATTCCGTCAGCCAGATGTAGCGCAAAGCCAAAGCCAGCACCTCCGGCGGCAAGGATTGCTGCGAGAGTGCGCGGACTGATTCTAAATAAGCGGGGTTCGGGTGTTGTAGCATCGTTTCCAAGCTCTGGCGCTGCAAACCAGGGGACAGCGAATCGAGGATGGGAGCCAGAACTTCTCCGACATTTTTGGGGTCAATTTGCGTCAGGAGTTCTATGCAAGAGCGCTTTTCATCTTCGCCCCCCGGCTTTTGTAGAGTTTCCACCACTGCGCGCTTGAGAGCTTTGAGGTCAACGTCTGTGACGCCCAAGCGCCCCCGCTCCGCACTTTTGACCAACAAACCCACGTATTGAGAGCGGATCAACCATACGACAAACACCCACAACAGTGCCAATATGACGATCACGCCAATAAATATCAAGCTTTGCTGGTCGTGAAATACCTCTTGATTTTGCTGGGGGAGTATCTTGCCTGTCACCCACAGCATAATCAGGATGCCTACTCCTGTAGCTCCGCAGGACAAAGGTTCGCCCACACCGTTGACCAAAGTTTGAATTCCCGATCGAATATTGTCGGGAATCGGTTGAAATAAAACCGGGCTAACGGTTTCCAACAGGGTGTAGTGCAGCAGTTCGTCTAAAAATCTCAGCAATATTAGCCCGATAAACACAGATACTAGCTGGCCGAGCGATGCTCCTAGGGTCAGCACCCCGAGTATAGCGATGCCCGTCGGCAAAATCATCGCCGTCACGAATACACCGATTCTTTCCACCAACCGACTCGAAGCGAACCATTGAGTCGCCACTTGAAACAGGCCTTGTATGCCTTCATAAATGCCCAGGAAGCTAGCGATCCAGCTAGCTCCGTCCCCCGGATTTTGGTATTCTAACTGGCTGTAGAATTGGAAATCTACCAGCACGTAGACGACTTCTGCGAGGATAAAGAAACTGACTAGAGGTACGGCGTATTTTTGCAGCGGGCCTGTAACTTTGCGGGCGGTAAATTCTTCTTGGTCGTCGTCTTCGTCGTCATCCGTCCAGTGAGCCGTTTCCGGGAATGCTTGGCTGTATTTTTCCGTGAGGTAGTAGAGCAACACCGAGCCTGTCGCCACCATCAACCCCGATATGAGGGTAACGTTTTTGAGTCCGACTACGTACAGCAAAACAGGCAGAGAAAATCCGCTGACTACTCCAGCTACTAGATAGCCACTACTGACTAGCGGATAGGTGCGCTTGATTTCTCTAATATTAAACAGTTGGTTGGAAGTGATAGAAGTATTTAGGTCGTTGAGGACATAGCAAGCTTCTACCCACAGCCACATCAAAAAAATAGTAATAAAAGCGATGCTGACGCCAGCTATCTTAGTATTTTCGTAGCCGATGCCGAATCGAAACAAAAATAGCGGTATCGACATCATTGCCAGAACAACCACTACGGTGCGTCTTAGCGGCAGGATTTTTTGCAGCCACGAGTAGACAAATCCCAAGCCAGAACCGATAAACGCGCTGGCTATATAAATCCAGGGCATTTTGTCTGCACCAAATTCATCTAGAAAAAGACCTACTGTGCTGAGTTCCAGCCAGATCAGCCCGACGGAGGTTAGAGTGTAGACGACGAACATCAGTACGGTTCGCTCTACTTCTTCCGATCGTAGGTTGAGCGATCGCAGCACTCCTTGTCTTACTCCCGCCGAACCGCTGATTTGAAAATTTTCCATGCAGCGTTGATTTCCCTGTGTGGTAGCTTATTCCTGACTAACTTCCGAAGTCATCAGCTATCAGTCACCAGTTTATGACTGATGACTGCTCACTAATGACTATCTATTTATACTTTCTTTGGCGACAGCAGCATCATCATACTGCGTCCTTCTTTTTTGGGGGCTTGCTGCACTTCTGCGATTTCCTGCAAATCTGTTGCCATGCGCTTAAGCAAGTCCTCTGCGAGGTTGCTGTGTTGGATTTCCCGACCTCTGAACATGATCGTGGCTTTTACTTTGTCCCCAGATTTGATAAAGCGGTCTGCTAGTTTGAGGCGCACTTGGTAGTCGTGTTCTTCAATTTTGTAGCGCATCTTCACTTCTTTAACATCGGCAGTGTGCTGCTTCCGCTTTGCTTCTCGCGCTTTCTTTTCCTGCTCGAATTTGTACTTCCCATAGTCCATTACCCGGCATACAGGCGGGTCAGCTTTGTCGCTGACAAGTACGAGATCGAGTTCTTTTTCTTCTGCGAGGCGCAGCGCTTCTGCAGGTGTCAATATCCCTAGTTGCGCGCCGTCGGTATCGATTACCCGGATTTTGGGGTATCGAATATTTTCGTTGATCTGGGGTAGGTTGCGATTTTGTCTTCTTTCAATCACAGGCATGAATGGTTTTACAAGCAGTAGTTTAATAGCGAAGCTTCTTGATAGTTACAGGTTTGAGCGGTCAATTTTTCACGATTGACGATCGAACTGTTTTATAAGGTGTTACCCTTACCGGACGTACTACCGCGCCCTGTGTCCCCTCAGCTAACGCCTTGGGGAATATTTGGACGATCGTAAATGAATTCTTACAATACTTGCTATTCTACTCAGTCTGGCTGAGTTTCTGCCTAGTTTTATTTTAACTTCACACACGATCGCCCGTTCCCTTGCCCGATTGATGACAAAACCGTCAAAAATTCCGGGTAAAAGCTTAAGGATGAGGTAAAGTCGCTTTTCCTCGCCCATCTCGCCCGGTCGGACAACTCCCCCAAGTCGCCTGATTTGCCTTGTAGAATAGGTATAAGCAAGTGTAAATTTATGTTGCGAGCTGAGGCAAAATTGACAAATTCTCTGCTGTGGCACCAACGGGTGGGAACTCAACGAGACTGGATGTGGCGGGGTTGGCAAACTCGCTACACTTATTTGCGGCCCGATGGGGTACGAAATCAAGGCGCGCTGGAATTTCAAGATTCTGCGGCCAAACCAATGGCCCCGCGCGCATCGGGAACGCCGATTATTTTACTGCACGGGTTTGGAGCTTCGATCGGTCACTGGCGACAAAATCTCGCCCAACTCGCCGAAAACCAAACCGTTTACGCCTTGGATTTGTTAGGGTTTGGCGCTTCCCAAAAAGCTCCGATCGACTACTCTGTCTCTTTGTGGGTCGATCAAGTTTATGATTTTTGGCTAACTTTTATCAGAGAGCCAGTAATATTGGCAGGAAACTCGATCGGCTCACTAATTTGTCTGGCCGTGGCCGCGGCTCACCCGGACATGGTAGCCGGCACCGTAATGATTAGCCTCCCAGACCCCTCTGTGCGAGCCGAAGCGGTGCCCGGATGGCTGCTTCCGGCGATCGAAACGGTTGAAAGTTTGTTTGTTTCTCCGATCGTACTCAGACCTTTGTTTTATTTGGCCCGCAAGCCTTCCTTTGTCCGTCGCTGGATTGGCTTTGCCTACTCCAACCCCGAAGCTGTTACCGACGAATTAGTTGAAATTCTAGCAGGGCCAGCAGGCGATCGGGGAGCAGCCCGCGCCTTCTGCGCTTTATTTAAAGCTGTAGGCAGCTCACAATTTGGTCCCAGTGTCAAGACAGTGCTGCGAAATTTAACAATCCCGATGCTGTTAATTTGGGGCAAACAAGACCGGATGATTCCCCCTCGGTTCGCCCGACCCCACCAATTTGTCGAATGCAATCCCAATTATTTAGAGCTAGTTGAATTAGACAATGCCGGCCACTGTCCCCAGGATGAATGCCCCGAACAAGTAAATCAAGCAATTTTGAACTGGATGAGCCGGAATTTTGCACCTATGGGCGAGAGCGAATTTCAGCACTGTTGATTAGACATGCACCCGTGGATTACTAAGGGAAAAAAATAACTTGCAGCTATCGATCCCGCTCAAAAATAAATTTGCTAGAACTCGATCGCACCGGTGGTATGGTATAGCAGATATTGAAGGCTGTAGCGGCGAAGCGGAGCAGGTAAAAAGAAGTCCTGCAAGAAGGCGCAATCGACCGCTTAGGTGTCAAAAATTAATAACGTCCTCACCGTCAGGGCGGTTGCGATATTACAAAACTTCCCTATCTTGAGAGTCAGTCGATTTGAGGTTCGAGATTGACCACGAATTTCAAAGGTGGTACCCGCCACGTGATTTATCCGTGGAATCAATCCCAAATCTCAAATCGAAAATCCTCAAGAAAGAGCATTTATCCGTGGGGTCGCCTCTAAAATCTAAAATCTAAAATCTAAAATCGATTGACTCCCCAGCCGCTATCTAGAGGCTTGAACTAACCTAAACCACTTGTTTGCTGTGGACGACTCCTGCGGGAAAGTAAGTCTCCGTCTTTCTGTGATGTCCTGTATCTACTGTTATTGATGGCCCGTTTTTTTAGAAAGTCAGAGATTGACACAATCACCAAGATAGTGTATCTTCTCTAACTGGTAGTACACATCTAAGTTATGCAGTTAGTCGAAAGGCAAGTCATTAAACCAAATCACAGGTTTTACCCAGAAGCCGATCGATTGTCTTTGCTGTCCCACAAACTTTACAACTGCGATAACTACTATATCTACGGTCAAAACTTTTTCTCTGACCAACCAACCAATGCTCTGGCTGTCGATCGTGCACTCAAAAAGAGCCTAAAACACAAAGCATTGCCGGCCCAAGTAACACACAAAACTCTCCCGTTACTGCTGAAAACATGGACTAGCTATCATAATGTTAAATTGGCGGGCGCGATCGCGATCGCCCCACTAAGTGTCAAGCAGCACCGAAAACCACTGATTAAAAAAATCCAGAAAAAAAGAGAGCAGGGGCGATATGTAGTTGTATTTAACTGTCAATCTCTTAGCAAAAAAGTAGCAAAAAAGCTTTTCCAAAAGAATATGTCAGTTGGTCAGGGACTAACATTTGGTGACCTTGAAAAGTTACCTAAATCTTGGAAATCCGGATTGTTGTCGAGGTAAGTTGTTAAGTTATTGAGGTAGTTTAGGAAAAGTTAGAAAAAAACGCAAGTGTAAAGCGGATTATAACCCTGGCCGTAACGAGCTTCGCCAAAATTAAAGAGCTATGAAAGCCCTCCCTGGAAGAACGGTAAAATTCTACCTTCTAACTTGTACCTTCTAACTTGTACCTTCTAACTTCAAGAAACACCTTGTTTCTTGCTCCTAAAAATAAATACCTTCCCCTGTGTCCACAATCTTTCAGTCTGCTTATAACCGATCGCCCCCAAGTATACGGGAAAGTTCAAAAATGCCGGGATCTGGCATTTTGGAGCCTATTAACGCATAAAAAAGTCAATTTAGCCAACAACTGACGGCTCCAAGCCCCCGGTATGCTGGCGGCTAACTGCTGAAAGCCTCTGAGGGCAAGCAGCGCCCTTCCAGCTTTTGGCAGTAACGCAAACGAGGAAAAAACTGTCGTGAAATTCCACTGGCTACTACCGAGTTTCTTAAGTGTATTTTTGCTCGCCGGAGCCGCCGAAGCAGCTAGACTGCAATCTTGGCGGTTTGATGCTTCAGAGAACCGGCTTTACATTACAACAGACGGGGGAGTACAACCCAAGGCTCAACTGATCTTCAACCCGATGCGGTTGGTAATCGACTTGCCGGGGACGAGTCTGGGTCGTCCCTCGGTCAGCAGACCGCTCTCAGGGGCGATCGAATCGGTGCGGGTAGGGCAGTTTGACAACGATACGACCAGAATTGTGGTCGAGATCAAAGACGGGTTTACTATAGACCCTCAGCAAGTAAAATTCCGGGGGATTTCTCCGAGCGAGTGGACAGTGGATTTGCCAACGCCGGTGCGGGGAGAAACTCAAAATCCGATTTCAGAGCCAGGGGGAGAAAGGTTATCGGTTGAACCTTCAGCATCCCAAGCCCAGTCGGCCGAGGCGACTGTAGTTCAGAACGTTCAGGTGACGGCGGACGGTTTTTTAGTCCGCACTGCGGGCGGTCGCCCCCAAATTAATTTTGAACAAAGTCGGGCCGGGGACATCGCCACCCTGGATATTGAAGGAGCTAGTGTAGCTCCGGGCCTAAGCAGCCAACAGCCTCAAACGAACGGCCAGCACGGGGTTGACAAGATTGAAGTCCGGCAACTGCCAACAGACCCGCCCGTTACCCGCGTGACTTTGCGGATGAAGAATTCTAATACTCAGTGGCGGGCGTCTGTGAGCAATTTGGGCGGGGTTGTGCTATTGCCTGGAAGTGTAAGACAGCCCTCGGTTCCCCGCCGCCTGACTGTAGACCCTCCGGCGAGACAAGCTCAAGGAAATTTAGCGAGAGTTCAGTCAATTGATTTAGCCAGTAACGGCACGCAACTGGTGGTGAGAACTGACCGCCAAGTCTCCTATACCAGCGGGTGGGACCAGGGGTCGAGAGCTTACTGGATCAGGATCGCCTCTAGTGTCCTGACGGGAGAAATTCCTCAGCTCGATGCCAACAGTCCTGTATCGTTTACTGCTAGCCAAGAAGATGCGGAGACTGTGGTGATTTGGGTGCAGCCACGATCGGGGGTAGAGGTAGGCAGGGTGACGAGACCAAACCCGCAGTTGCTGTCTTTGCAGTTGCGATCATCGAATGCTAGCGCGCAGCCTTTGACTCGCACTCCCAATTTGCAGCCTTTGCCGAGAAGGACTTTCGGAACCGATGAGTTGCCCCAAGCTTCAAACCGCCGCGCCGTAGTAGTAATCGATCCTGGTCACGGTGGCCGCGATCCGGGGGCAGTCGGGATTCAGGGCATTCAGGAAAAGGAGATTGTTTTGGATATCTCTTTTCAGGTGGCGAGGCTGCTGGAACAGCAAGGAGTCCAGGCGGTGATGACTCGGACTGACGACAGGGAAATCGACCTGGACCCCAGAGTTTCTTTGGCGGAACGGGTGAATGCTACTTTGTTTGTCAGCATTCACGCTAATGCGATTAATATGAGTCGGCCGGATATCAGTGGGATTGAGACTTATTATTTCAATAACGGCCAAGATTTGGCCAGGGTGATTCACGCCAGTATTTTGGAGGGGACGGGGGCGAGTGACCGCCGAGTGCGGCAGGCGCGATTTTATGTTTTGAGGAAGACTTCTATGCCTTCTGTTTTGCTGGAGGTAGGTTTTGTGACGGGTGCTGAGGATGCTGCTAGGCTTTCTGACCCAGCTTACCGCAGTCAAATGGCGGCTTCGATCGCTCGCGGCATTTTGCTTTATCTTCAACAAAGATAATGGTAATTGGGCATCGGCCAAACAGGGCATCGGCCAAACAGGGCATCGGCCAAACAGGGCATCGGCCAAACAGGACAACTGCCAACTGCCAACTGCCAACAGACAACAGACAACTAACTATTAACAAATGACAACAGACTCTGGACAACAAAGAATCGGTATTTTTGACAGCGGCGTGGGCGGTTTGACTGTTTTGACCCAGTTGTACCAACAATTGCCCAACGAATCGATACTTTATTTTGGAGATACGGCGAGGCTGCCTTACGGCACTCGCACCCCGTCAGAAATTGTGGAGTTTGTCCGCGAAATTATGGCCTGGTTGGTGGAACAGGATGTGAAAATGGTCATTATGGCCTGCAACACCAGTTCTGCTTTGGCGATGGAGATGGTGCAGGCTGAATTTGATATCCCGGTGCTGGGAGTAATTCTGCCGGGGGCGCAGGCTGCTGTGCAGCAAGGCAAGCGGATCGGGGTCATCGCGACTCCTGCTACGGCTGCTAGCAATGCTTATCGAAATGCGATTTTGGAGATGGACGATTCTTGCCTGGTGTGGCAGGTTAGCTGTCCGGCTTTTGTGCCGCTGGTGGAGCAAAACCGGATTCACGATCCTTATACTTGTGAGGTGGCTAGGGAATATTTGGCTCCTTTGATTCAGCAGCGCATCGATACGCTGATTTACGGCTGCACTCATTATCCGCTGTTGGCTCCTGTGGTTCGATCGCTTTTGCCTGCTGGGGTGACATTGATCGATCCTGCGGTACGGGTGGTGGCTGCTGCTGCCAGAGAATTGGAGCTTTTGGGGCTGCGAAATCCTGGTACGGCGCTACCGACTCGTTTTTGCGTGAGCGGCCCCCCGCAGCAGTTTGCCCAGTTGTCGGTGCAGTGGCTCGGTTGTACTCCTGCTGTTGAGAAAATATCCCTGCCGACAGTTGTAAGATCGCCCGTATCGCTGGAATCTGCCGAATAAGCCGGAAAATTTATAGATGAATCTAACCCCCCAAAACTCAGGTAAAGCTGGTTCTGGGGGGTTTAATTATTGCGATGTAACCTAGCCATTACACATCAATAGGTAATATTATTGAACAAAAGCTTTGATGAACAATGCAAATAATGTCCTATACGTGCTGGAGCTCTTCAGCCTTGAACCATGTCACTCTATGTATCACAAGCAGTTTTACTTGTAGACGGCTATAACATAATTGGACTTTGGCCTCGACTCCGAGAGAAGCGCGATCGCGACGAACTCGAAACAGCTCGCCGCGAGTTGATTGAGGTTTTAGTTAACTACAGCGCCGTTCAAGATTTTGAGGCTCGACTTGTATTTGACGCGCACTATCGAGATACTCCCGGCGTTAAAGAAATTATTACTAAAAATTTATCAGTGCACTACACTGACTTCGGTCAGACAGCAGATACTTATATTGAAAAATCTTGTGCTAGTTTGCGCTACGAGTTGCGATCGGTCAAAGGCAAAGGCCGCATGATTGTCGCCACCTCAGACCGAGCGCAGCAATTGACCGTAGTCGGCTACGGTGCCGAATGGATGTCCGCCGAACAACTAGCGGCTGACGTAGAATCCACCGCCCGCCGCAGCGAGCGACGGCACAAATCCCGCAAACAAAATTCTAGTCGCTTTCTCGCCAGTTCCCTCGATCCAGAATCTCAGCAGCGCCTCGCCAAGTTGAGAATGGGGCTGCATTAGCTGCTGAAACCCGCTCCCTGTCTGACAAAAAAAAAGTTTCTCAAAGGCCTTGCCAAATCGAGGAAGTTCAGCTATTGTTAGTAAATGTGGGTAACAAAAACCCCCAATCCTCGGTAGCTCAGTGGCAGAGCGGTCGGCTGTAATGAATGCAAGCCTTTGGCATCAACCAAAAGCCCTAGTGACATAGCAGCTCTATCCGGTAACGGATACTGAAAAATCGGGTGAATTCAAGGAAACCGCAGCACTTCGGGTGGCGGCAATCTTGAGCCAAGTCTGGCGAAAGGCAGCGGTTACGATCGCAAGTAGCCGGAAAGGTGCAGAGACTAGAGATGAGGAGCCTAACCAATAAATCTCATAGCGCCCGACATCCGACGACAAATCACAAACATGATTTGTAGGGATGATGAAATAGTCCGCCCCCTTCGGAAACGTCGGGATAAGTGTAACCGATTGGTCGTAGGTTCAAATCCTACCCGGGGAGTTAGTAAAAGTCTGAAGTTGGAATTTTCCAGCTTCAGACTTTTTGTTTTTTAAGACTTGAGATGGTTTGGGGTCAAGCTTTCTGGTAGCGCCTTAATTCACATCCCTGTGAGTGTGAATTAACTCACCTTCCATAGGTATGGAAATATTCAACTTAGACAACTCCGGGTTTAATATCGCCTTGACAATACCAGAACTCACCATCACCTCCAAGCAACCAAGGGCTTGATGAAGAGCTACTCGTGCGTGTTGCACAGAAAAACGTTCCTTAAACACCAGTACCAACTGCCGATAAATTTGTTCAATGTACTGAGTGCGGCCCAAAATGTCAATCAGCAAACCATATAAACCTGTAACAGGCAAGCGCTGACCGTTCTTCACATAACACTTGATCTTGCTAATTTGACCAGCATCATAAACAGCTACAAACTCGACTTCCGCATCCAATAAATCTAACTGAAACACATTGTATGCCGAAAGTAGCCACGGAACCTCCTGCTGCGAAAAGCGTTGCATCACCTGTTTCATAGAACCCAAATCAAATCCAGCAATCACAGCTTGACCCAAAATATCATTCGTGAATCCGCCTTGAGCCAACCACTGAAAAGCTTTTTCCGGGCTTAAATTCAACCCAGAATCCCGCGCGATTTCCCTAGAATGCTCTTGTAAATCAGTGAACTGACCATTAGCAGCGTACCAGTAATCCGCGAACCGAATGTGCTTTTTAACTCGGCTGCGCTGATTGTGATCGTATTGAGTTTTCAGCCAGTTAGCCTCGTGCTTCTGCTGCTCTAGTTCCAAAATTGTGTAAGCCACTTCACGGGCACCAGTGTGAGCTAAAGTCATGCCAGCAGCTAAAATTGGATCAGCAAAACCTGCCGCTTCTCCGACCAAAAACCAGTTTTCTCCTACTGTTCTATCAGCCAAAAATGACCAATCTTTTGTAGTTTCAATCTTTCCGGTACTGGTAGCATTAGCGATTAACTTGCTGATGCGGGGTTCGCTGTTGAGTGCTTGAGAATATATCTCCTCTGGCCGCTGTTTCATCTGCTTGTAATGTTCCACAGGGCAAATAAAGCCGATACTGGTGCGAGTGGGGCCCAAGGGAATAAACCAAATCCACCCGTGACTCAAACTCATTACCTGTACGCGGGTGCCACCAACGCCAATTTCATCGGCCCATTCAGCGTTTGTCCAGTAGTCCCAGATAGCGATATTTTGCAACCGCGTCGGGCAGTGTGTTTCAATTCCTAACACTCGCCGCAACACGCCGATGTGGCCGGAGGCGTCGATGTAGTAGCGGGCAGTTATTTGTTCTTGCCGCAGGTGCAGGGCGGTAATGCGATCGCCCTCTATATCTACTTTAACAACGGGCGTTTCTTCTCTTACTAAACATCCCATTTCTTCCGCGTGACGCAGCAAAATTTCGTCATATTTTGCTCGATCGACTTGGAAAGCAGTTTGCCGTCTCTGTCCCTCAAATTTAGCAGGACGTTGCTCATCTTTAAACTGTTCAGGCTTGATAAAATTAAAATCCCAAGGATGCGGATCTGTTCCCCAGCGATAGGTAGCACCGATTTTAATTGGGAAGTCGGCTGCTTCTACTTTGTCCCAACATCCCATTTCTTGAAGCACATCACTAATTTGAGGCAATTGACTTTCCCCAACATGATCGCGAGGGAATTTTTCTTTCTCTAGGATTAGCACGCTCAGATTGGGATTGTATTTCTTGATCAGAGTGCCAGCAGTGCTCCCAGCGGGGCCGCCGCCCACAATTACAACGTCGTAATGGCTCATATCACAGAGAAATAGTAGATGCTGAATTTGGGTATTGACGAGAAAAATGTCTAACTATTCTTAACTTGTAGGGATTCCCCTCACCAACCGCTTTAAATGGTACAAACAGGTTAAATAAACCCGCCCATCATTCGGTGGCTGAATAGTTATTTACAACAGGTTTTAGCTGAGATGTGGCACCAGTATCAAAAATTTGTAGGGGCGGGTTCACCAACCGCTTTAAATGGTACAAACAGGTTAAGTAAACCCGCCCCCACCCACGAAAAAGCCCCCGATCGACATTGGTGCAACCTTTCAGTTTGCAACAGATTTTATCCGACTGCTACTTTCTCATCTTCAGCTATGGGAGAAGTGTGAGCAATATCCAAATTCTCAGTCCAAGTGTGAGCAATATCCAGATTCTCAGTCCAAGTGTGAGCGATATCCAAATTCTCAGTCCAAGTGTGGATCAAATTCGGTTCTAGTTCATTCATGAGCGTAGAAGAATTGCTGTTAAGTTGTGACATGATAGGTCTCCTTGTAAGTAATAGATTTTGTCTAATTCTAAGATTGATCTGGTTCTAAAAGTTGCAAATTTTACATCTCGTAAGCTACGCAGCTTTTAAAGGTTGCAAAATCTCGCGGGGCTGGGCAAAAGGTTGGTCAAAGCTATGGGTTTTTGCATAAACCAGAAGTTCAGCAATCTGTTTCGTGAAAATTTCAAACAAATTCTCAACTATTTCAAAAATCTCTTGACGGCTCTCAATAGTCAGTGGTATATTTTTGATAGATTGCTCCACATCCGGCGTCCCTGTAGTATGACCTGTTTCCACGTCCAAATGAAAACAGCCAAAATAGATAAGCTCCTTTTTAGTAATTGATCGGAGTTCTTCGGCAATTGATGCTGTCGCTGACAAGAACACGTTACCCGATGCTTCTACCACTTCCAAAATTGCTAGCTTAGTGATGGGACTGGCTCCAAAAGCGTATCGAAAAATTTGATATGTTACCAACCGTGAAGCTTTTAGTTGTTCACTCCAGACAAAATTCAAAGCATCGCTGAACTTCAAGGATTTGTTATTAATACCCAGTGTTTCCATGTCTGCCAAAAACCACAACCAGTGATGATCGTCTTCGTAAGTATGATTGTTGATCATTGCCTGAAGAGGATCGTTGGTTGGTTCTTCTCGGAAAATAGACTGGTTCAATTCACCAAAACTCATTGCAAAGTGAGCAATGCAGGGAGCGAAAGCTAGGCGTTGTCTTGGGTCTATACTTTTGTCTCGCATAAACTCAAATAGCTCTGCTTTAGCAAATTCTTGCTTCTTCTTTTCAATCAATTCTAGGACTTCTTCCATTGTGATTCACCTGATTCTGAATCTATAGGCTAGTAACTTAATCACGACGTAAATGTGATTTGAATCAATAATTGTTGTGTTTGACATCACGTTTAATTATGTTCTCGATCGCCTAAACCTGCGTTTTCCTGCCCCGGGCGTCCCCTTCGTTGTTGGTTACCGGGCTCAAACATTAAGCAAAACCTTGAGTATATAAAAATTTGTCTGTCATGTGTGCGATCGACATCACAGAATTTGTTACAATATGGTAATCAACTCGGTGAGGTGTCAGACCGTACATGATTAAGTCGGAGTTCAAACCAGATGTTTGGCTGTCCGCCCGTCCAGGCACTTTCAAAGTTTAGGCATCTCGCTATCTAAAAAATCCCTGAGTAATTACTTAGATTGTAAGGTATCCCAAATTACCATAATTACAAAAAATACTTAAATAGAGTTCGCCAGAGATTCGCTCGATATCAAGCGCAATGTTTACTAAAAATTTCGTCACAGAATAAAAGCCATGAATACACTTCCCGGTTACAAAATCACAGAAGTTGTTCAACTTGGTGTGAAGTCGATCATTTATCGCGGAGTCAGGGAATCCGATCAATCGTCAGTCATTATTAAAACACTCAATACCGAGTACCCCACAATAGAAGAAATTACCCGTTTGAGACATGAATACAAAATTAGCTCGAATCTCAAACTCGAAGGGATTGTCAAACCCCATAGCTTAGAAAAATATAACAACAGTTTCGCTCTGATCTTAGAAGATTGTGGCGGTCAATCTCTCAAGCACCATCAAGCGGGTAAAAGCATTAAACTTCATAAATTTTTGCCACTAGCTATTCAAGTGGCTCAAACTCTCGGAGAAGTGCATCAAAACCAGATTATTCATAAAGATATAAAACCCTCAAATATTATCATAACACCCGATTTTGAACAAGTAAAAATCACCGACTTTAGCATGGCGACGCGCCTATCGAGAGAAGTCCACCAAAATAGCAATACTATGGTGCTAGAAGGCACTCTAGCCTATATATCCCCAGAGCAAACTGGTCGGATGAACCGAGACCTCGACTACCGAACTGACTTGTACTCTCTAGGCATCACCTTTTATGAAATGCTAACAGGAGAGTTGCCCTTTAATTCAACCGACCCGCTAGAATTAATTCACAGCCACATTGCGGTGACGCCAGTTCCTCCCCATCAACTAAACAATCAAGTCCCGCAGATAATTTCATCCCTTGTCATGAAACTATTAGCTAAAAATGCCGAAGACAGATATCAAAGTGCCTTTGGAGTAAAAGCAGACCTGGAAAATTGTCTAACTCAGCTACAAACTACTGGCAAAATTGAAAATTTTATTCCAGGGACACTTGACAAATCTGGTCAATTTTTGATTCCCCAAAAACTCTACGGTCGCACACAAGAAGTCGCTGATTTGATGGCATCATTCGAGCGAGTCAGCTTTGGGAAAACAGAGATGGTGTTGGTAAGCGGTTACTCAGGCATCGGTAAAACCTCAGTTGTCAGTGAAATCCACAAACCAATTGTCAGGCAACGGGGTTATTTTATTGCTGGAAAATTTGACCAGTTTAAGCGGGATATTCCTTATGCTGCAATAACTCAAGCCTTTGAGTCATTGATCCAGCAGTTATTAACAACCAGCTCAGAAGAATTAACAATTTGGAAAGAAAAGCTGTTGTCAAAGCTGGGTAATAACGGTGAAATTATTATTGATGTCATCCCTTCCGTCGAACTAATAATTGGTTCGCAGCCTGCTGTTCCACAATTGGGGCCGACAGAATCTCAAAATCGCTTTAATCGATTGTTTAAAGAATTCATGAATGTGTTTGCCCAAGCCGAACAGCCATTAGTTCTATTTTTGGATGATTTGCAGTGGGCAGATTTAGCTTCCTTAAAATTGATTGAGGAATTAGTTACTGACCAAGATTGCCGATATTTTTTACTGATAGGGGCCTATCGAGATAACGAAGTGAATTCGACTCATCCGTTAGTTCAAACTGTAGAAAAAATTCAACAGAGTGGTGCTGCTGTGCATCACATTATCCTCCCATGTTTAGATTTGAGCAGCGTCACTGAGCTAGTATGCGATACTTTGGGTAATCAAACTGAAAACTTAAAATCTTTGACCGAGTTAATTTTTAATAAAACTGGCGGAAATCCATTTTTTATAACTCAACTTCTTTCAACTATTCACTCAGAACAACTGTTAGTTTTTGATTTCACTGTTGGTGCATGGCAGTGGGACATCACGGAAATTGAAGCCGCTGGCATTGCAGATTACAGTGTCGTTGAATTAGTTGCTCGGAATCTGCAACAACTGCCGGAGGAGACGCAGCAAGTATTGAAATTAGCTGCTTGTATGGGCAACCGTTTTAATTTAGAAAATTTGGCGATTGTTAGGGAAAAATCGGGCCCGGAAACGGCGGCTCATTTATGGGATGCACTTCAAGCTGGTTTAATTCTGCCAATGAGCGATGCTTACAAAATTCCGATGCTTGATGAAGAAATAGTGAAAACACACCGGAGGGGCGGGACGCCCATCCCACAAAACAATCAAAATCATCCCGCAATTATGCAACGCTCAATTGATTACAGGTTTTTGCACGATCGCGTACAGCAAGCCGCCTATTCTCTCATCCCTGACTCCGAGAAAAAACAAACTCACTTAAAAATCGGCTCCATGCTATTGCACCGCGGGCACGGGGGCACGGCCCCTACGGCATCGGAGATAGCAGAAAATATCTTTGATATTGTCAACCAACTCAATATCGGGGTGGAATTCATCACAAATCAGGAACAGCGAACTGAACTAGCTAACTTTAATCTCATAGCAGGTAAGAAAGCTAAGAGTTGTGCCGCCTATCAAGCAGCGCTCAAATATTTTAATGCAGGTCTAGAACTTCTACCCGATGGAGCTTGGCAGAGTCACTACGATTTAATCATGGAAATCCATTCCGAAGCACTGGAAGCTTCGTATATAAATACCGATTTTGAGCGCTCATTTCACCTATCAAATGTTATCATGTCCCGCGCCCAAACTTTGCTAGACAAACTCCCCGTTTATGAGCTAAAAGTTATTTTTTACTTCAATCAAAATCAAGCCCAAGCTTCGATAAATATAGCTCTAGAAGCTTTGATAATGCTGGGAGTGTACATACCTAAAAATCCACAAAAACTAAATATTTTAATGGAGCTATTTCGCACAAAACTAGCTTTAAGAAATAAGCAGATTGAGGATTTATTACAACTGCCACCAATGACTGACCCTAATAAAATTGCGGCTATACGGATTTTAACGAATATGGTTCCGGCTGCTTTTATAGCATTACCCGATATGTTCCCACTGATCGCTTTTAAAATTGTTACTCTTTCTCTTAAGTACGGGAATA
This sequence comes from Microcoleus sp. B9-D4, assembly GCF_036705105.1. Classification (NCBI taxonomy): domain Bacteria; kingdom Bacillati; phylum Cyanobacteriota; class Cyanophyceae; order Oscillatoriales; family Microcoleaceae; genus Microcoleus; species Microcoleus sp. B9-D4. The sequence continues at coordinate 10,852 of NZ_JAUBTS010000019.1, read as the reverse complement.
CGCCACTATCTAGTGTTGGGTATTCAAACTATGCTTCGCTCCAGTGTGGGGTGTTAGGCGATATGAATTCTGGATACCGATACGGTCAAATGGCTCAGGCACTTTTAGAACGATTCCACACCAACTTGTACAACTCTCAAATTTCACTAATTTTTAATGGTTTTATCCGTCACTGGTCTGAGCACGTCAGGGAAAGTCTTAGCGGTTTACTTGAGGGTATTCAGAGTGGACTGGAAACGGGAGATGTCAACAATGCTTGTTATTGTGCTAGTTTTTACAGCAATTATATATTTTTGAGTGGGGAACCTCTGGATTCTGTGGAGACTAAGCAGAGTCACTATATTCAAATGTTGGTGAATTATAAGAATGAATTTATGATTTATCAAGCCCGAGTAGGGGCGCAAGTTGTCTTAAACTTGCAATGTAAAACAGCCAATCCTTGCCTATTGACGGGCGAAAAGTTTAATGAAGAAACTATGCTACCAGGATTAAGGGAGGGTCAAAATAATCTGGTAATATTTGTAGTATATTTGTCTAAATCATGGCTAAATTATCTATTTAAAGATTATGCAATATCTGCTGATAATGCCATTATGGCATCAAATTATTCTGAGGCTGTGATGGGCATGATCTATGTTCCATTCCACAATTTTTACTATTCCCTAGCACTCTTAGCTTTGTATCCCACAGCTTCAAATTTTGAACAGAAAAAATATTTAAAAAAAGTTGTTTCGCTTCAGAAAAAAATGAAGCATTGGGCTGTGAACTCTCCGGGAAATTATCAGCATAAATATGACTTGGTAGAGGCAGAGAAAGCGCGAGTATTGGGACAATATGAAAAAGCGGCTCTGTATTACGATCGAGCGGTGAAAGGAGCTTCGGAAAATGAATACATCCACGAAGAAGCGCTAGCCAACGAACGCGCGGCAGAATTTTATCTGGCTCGCGGTCGAAACAAAGTGGCTCAGAGTTATCTAATAGATGCTTACTACGGCTATATTCATTGGGGAGCAACCGCCAAGGTCAAACATTTGGAGTCAGAATATCCGATTTCTTTACCCCCTGTATCGGCAGGAAGATCCAGCGGAGATCGAACTATTACTAGCACTAATTATAGCACGAGCAGCAGTCACAGCAGTTTATTGGATTTGACAACTGTTGTTAAAGCATCTCAAGCGCTAGCTAGTGAAATTGTGTTGGACAAGTTGTTAGAAAAATTAATGAAAATGGCGATCGAGAATGCTGGGGCACAAAAAGGTTTTCTCCTGATGCCCAAGGACGGAAAATTGCGGATTGAAGCAGCGGCATCGGTGGAGTCTTCGGATGTTGCAGTTGAACAATGCCCTAGAGTATCTCCTGCAGAGGTTTTGCCAATAACCGTGATTAATTATGTTGAAAAAACGCACTTAGATGTAGTTTTAAGTCAGGCTGCTATAGAAGGTCTATTTACAGACGATCCCTATATTAAAAGGCAGCAAGTGAAATCTGCGCTTTGTACTCCTATTCTGAATCAAAGCAAACTCGTAGGTCTCCTTTATCTGGAAAATAATTTAGCTACTGAAGCGTTTTCTCCAACTAGGTTGGAAGTTTTGAAAATACTTTCTTCCCAAGCTGCTATCTCTCTAGAAAATGCGGTACTTGTTGCTAATTTGTCGGAGGCTAAGGAACAGTTGGAGGATTATTCCCGGACGCTGGAGGTGAGAGTAGAAGAGCGCACGCAGGAATTAAAGACTAAAGAAGCTAAGCTGCAAGAAGCTCAAAAACTGGCGCACCTCGGCAACTGGGAATTTGATTTGGAGGGGGATAAATTAACTTGGTCTGAGGAAGTATTCCGAATTTTTGGCCTTGACCCTAAACTACCAGAACCGACTATTTTAGAACACAGGAAGCAAATTCATCCAGATGACCTAAAGTTGTGGTTAGAGGCAGTAGAGCAGATTAGTCTATTAGGAAATCCTTGCGAGTATGAGATGAGAATTTTGCGCGCTGATGGAGCTGTCAGATATATTTATCTTAAGGCGCAAGCTATTTTTGATGGCGGTAAGGTGATTAAGTTATTTGGGACGATACAGGACATTACGGAGCGCAAGTTAGCGGAGGATGCTTTGCGACTGTCTGAGGGGCAATTGAGAGAAAAAGCGACACAATTAGAAGTTACTTTGTCCCAATTACGCTCGACGCAGACTCAACTAATTCAAACGGAAAAAATGTCTTCTTTGGGGCAGTTGGTGGCGGGGGTTGCTCACGAAATTAATAATCCGATTAATTTCATTTATGGCAATGTTCTCCATGCTAACGATTATAGCTCAGATTTGCTGGGATTGATTGAGCTTTACCAGGAGTCTTACCCGAATACTAATCCTGAGATTGTTGCTAAAACAGAAGATATTGACCTCGCTTTTATTCAAGAAGATTTGCCTAAAATTCTAAAATCAATGCAGGTTGGGGTCGATCGCGTTCGCAATATTGTGCTGTCACTGCGGAATTTCTCGCGCCTGGATGAAGCCGAGATGAAACCAGTGGATATTCACTCCGGGATTGATTCGACTCTGCTAATTTTGCAGCATAGGTTGAAAAAGGATGCACTCGGACATGGCGTTGAGGTAGTTAAAGAGTACGGTAAACTGCCGAAGGTAAATTGTTATGCTTCGGGGTTAAATCAGGTGTTTATGAATATTTTGAGCAATGCAATTGATGCTGTGGAGTTAGGAGTTGGGCGACCGGATACAACTGCCAAACTCGAAAATCCTTTATCTCCAATCTTTGAGCGAAAGATTAAGATTCGGACTGAGGTATGCGACAAAAACTTGGTGAGAATTTATATTGCTGATAATGGTCGGGGGATGACGGAGGAAGTACGATCGCGAATATTTGACCCTTTCTTTACTACAAAACCTGTGGGCCAAGGTACTGGTTTAGGGTTGAGTATCAGTTATCAGATTGTAGTCGAGAAACACGGCGGGAAGCTAATGTGCTTTTCCGCGCCCGGTGAAGGGACTGAGTTTGTGATTGAAATTCCCGTGAAGCAGTGAACTTTTTTTAAGTTTTTATATAAGTTTTTTTAACAGCCGATAAACGCCGATGAACGCAGATAGAATTCTATCTGCGTTCATCTGTGTTTATCGGCTGATATCTGCGGTTAAAAATTCTCAATGTCAATATTAAACATCGCGTTCTGTCCGCACCCATTTAGTCTGCCGCTTCAGCAGAAAACCCAGATACAAAGGGATTTTCCAGAGGATGTAAAAAGGTACAGATAAAAGAGTTGAGCCAGAAATATCGGCACGCCCGAATTTTGCCCAAGCGCCGACAATTGAAACTAAAATCAGCAATCCTTGTACTGCTAACAAGACGGCGGGAATTGGGGATGTTCCCAAAATTGCTGCTAGTAAAGAGGCGGCAAAAGCAGCTAGCCAGATAGCGACTAAAAGCGATAGGGGAGGGACGGATAAGTCGAGGGCGATCGCCAATAAGTCAAAACGTTTTTGCTCGACTGAAGCTGCTGTCAGCCGGGGAGTTTGAGTTAACAATGTCTGTATGTGACCGTGTTCCCACCTGGTTCTTTGACTTTTAGCTGCTTGTTGCTGCTGTGGCAAACACCCGGTGACGTTGGCTTCGGGGCAGAATACTGTTGGGTGTCCGGCGATCGCCAAATCCAAACTCATCTGCATATCTTCAACAATATTGCTGCTAGCTAGGGAAACCGATCGAATTATCGACCAGGGAAAAGCCATGCCAGTACCTGTTAGTAATGATGGGAATCCTAACTGTTTTAAGCCGCTGGGACGGACTAAGTTTTTCACAAGAAATGCTAAAGCAGAAATGGAATCTTTGGGAGTAGGATTTGGTGGCTGTTCCATTAAATAAGTCGCTTGTACGGGTCTTTGTTCAGCAATTGCAACCCTGGCTAATTTTTCTATAGAGTCTGGCTGACAGATGCAGTCTGCGTCAACCATGATGACTACTTCGGGGGGGTCTGATTCGATCGACTGCAAGCCAAAATCCAGTGCGTATCCTTTGCCCTTGCGTTGTGTGTCTTGGCGCTCGATCGCACTTGCACCGCAGTTACGGGCGATTTCTGCCGTGGCGTCCGTGCAGTTGTCAGCAATCACTAAGAGGCGGTCTTGAGGTGTTAGCTGTGGCAAGATTGTGGAGATGGTGGCGGCAATTCCTGCAGCTTCGTTGTAAGCGGGAATTAAAACTGCTACTTTGGGGCGGGGCGCTTTAGTTTCCGCTGTCTCGCCCTGGCCCGACAAGAAAGCTGCACTGCATTCTAGAAATAGAACTGCAACGGGAATTAGAAGGATCAGGGCGATCGCCAATAGCACAACATCTATCAATAGGAATAGTAGCTGATTAATTTCCACAATTCTAGTACCTTAATTTAATTTTATTTGTCGCGTTCATTGAGTTTATTTAATATTATTGCACCTTTGTTAACTCACGGCGCCACGCTATCTAAAGTATAGCGATCCTCAATCATTTGTAAATTTCTTACTCCCTCCCCTTGATAAGGGGAGGGTTGGGGTGGGGTCAAAAATTTACGAATCCTGCAAGGATTGCTATATCATCATATCATGCCCGCAAAAAATCACCCTTCTCACATTTGTTGTGAGAACTTAAGTCCTCCTAAAACTACTAGGACTAGCGTCATCCCTACAAATTAATTTGATTGCGGTTGTGCGGTCGCCAATAATATCATATCATGTCAATTCTGACAATGTTAAGTCACTCAATTTAATTACACCTCAAACAAGCCCAGACAGCAGAAACCTGGTTTCTTTTAGAAACCAGGTTTCTAGGTGTTCTATTTTTAATCCACTAAACACTTAGTCCATGTTTAACATCAAATCCGGTTGCATCGGAATAATAAAATCGAGTCAAGAGTTAACACTCAACCATTCAGTTTTTCGACACCGAGTCAACTGTCAACTGTCAACTGTCAACTGTCAACTGTCAACAATCATTTCCCTCCTGCAACCGGAATTGATATAACTCATCCCCTGTGGGTGGGCACTCACAAAGCAATCTCCAAACTGAAAACTATGTTCAAGCTACGCTGCATCGCGGATAGCAACAGGTTCAGATTTTTTGGTGGTGAACTGTGCGGGGGGTGCAAATTCTCTGAGATATCTCGATATCGATCGCAAATATCCCACTTCTGCTTGAATCAAATCCAGGGTAGAAAGACTCTCAACTAAGTCATCAAACTCATCTGCCGTAACTTCAGCACTGTGCAAGACTTCTTGGTTAAGCCGCCCGCAAATTCCTTGCAGGAGGAGTTCGATAATCTCGCTATAGTCAGCGATTTCCGTTCCGTAACCTTGCAATTTCTTCGGATTGATTCCCCACTGCAAAATCTTCAACAAGTCTTCAGGGGCACTCCACGCAAAAGAGGAAGCAATCACTTCTTTTTCCGCTGCGACAAGAGCGTGCTTGATTTGCACTTCGGGGAAATCTGGATCAATGATTAAACTTTCCAGCTTTGACACTTGTTTATCTAAGACGGGCAAAGAAAAAGGAGCTAATTCTACACTCACCATGTCGCCAGTATCGTTAACACTTCTAAAAGGGTCTTCCAACACATTAATTAGGAGGTGAATGTCTGTAGGTTTTTTCCAGTCAAATTGTCCTAGGAAAAACGGTTCTTCATATCCCGGCAAAAGTCCTTGAAAATAAATCGGCAGATTTTTGCCTGATTCAAGAATTTTATAAAGAGCTACTTCCAAGGTTTCTGTCGGCCAACCGAGATTACTTACGGCAACAAATTTCAGTTTTCCGGGAACGGACACAATCAGAGAATTTAGCAATAAATGTACCGCTTCAAAAAGATTTTGAGCAGTTACGTAGCGGTGGGGAGCGTGAACGTTGACGGTTTTACCTTGCTCTACTTTTTTGGACATTTGCTCGCAGAACAAGCTATTTTCCAACATATGAGTAAAGCGAACCATCCCGTAAGTCACATCTCCTTCTTGAGCTGCTTTGGCAAATTGCCATTCGGCAAACTTCTTCGAGGCGGCGTAAACTTCGGTTGTAAAATATCGAGATGTTTTGCCTGTAGAAGAGAAGATGCAGTGTTCTACGCCGTATTCTTCGCAGAGTTGGATGACGTGTTTACATCCTAACAGGCTGGTTGTAACTGTTTCTCGGATTTTGATTTCAGCTAGTCCGGGTTGGCGCTGGGCTGCTAGGTGAAAAACAATTGCTGGTTTTTCTACCTCAAATATGTGTTTGAGCGCCTCCAAGTTGCGAATGTCGGCGGCATAGAAAGTTACAGCACCTTCTCTGGTAAAAAGCGGGAGATTTTCTTCGGGGTTTTGACATCGGGCGTTGTCAGCGGAAATGATTTTAGTTGCGCCTAATTCGAGGAGTTTGGCGATTAAGAAACTGCCGACACATCCTTCTCCACCGGTGATGAGGATGGTTTTTCCTTTGATTTGGCTGCTGACTGTGGATGCGTATAGGTGAATAGTGCGACCGCGCACGTCGCTAAAAGGTTCGCTTTCTAATTGTCCGTCGGCTTGATAGGCGGAGATTAGCTGTGCGGTGAGAGTTTGTAAGGCCGCCAGGATTTCAGGATCTTGGGGTTCCGGGGAACCGGGCGGAACTAGCTGCTGGATGCGCTCAATTATTTCCGCTTTGCTGGCACCTTCAAACACTTCTCTTTGGTTAAATGCACTCTTCACTTTTTTGCTCCTTTAAATTCTAGAAATACGGTTGCTGATAAGCGCGTTGTTTAACAAATTTTCGAGGGAGAGAATCTTTAAAAGTCTGCTTGGTTTTAAGATTTTTTCGACGGAAAGCTACTTAATCGGAAAGACACGCTATCGGCTCTGCTTGTAGTTTTATTAAGCGCTTTTTTAACCTGCTTGCTTTTGCGATCGGCAAATATCGGCAAAGTCGGAATGTTCTCTGTCCAAAATTTGTCACTACAACTATATACTTAAATTGCTGATTGTTGGCAATACTCCGAACATATCTTTACTATTTCTTTGCAATAACCTGCGAGTTTTCACGTAATTTTAAAGTTTATGTAAAGTAGGATCTACGTTTAAAAAACTTAACAATACACTTTACCTTGATTATAGCATTTTACTTTGTAAGTAAAATGTATTTTGGGTTACTAAACATAGTTGAAGTTTAAGTAAAAATACGCACAAAAGCCTTAAGCAAATATTTCTATCTGCTGAAAATCTTGTTACTTGAGGGGTGGGGTAGTCCTGCTGTGCCTACCCCTGTATGTGTGCTGCTACTAGGCGCGAACGGTGCGTTCTTTTTTGCTGCCTTCAAAGCCGCGAGCGTCGGCAACATCGTAGCCTCCTGTCCGCAAGCGGCGGTCTAAATCGCTGGCTTCGGGAGAAATTTTTGCTGCTTCTTCGATCGTCACTCTGCCTTCAAGCACCAGTTTGTAAAGACCCTGGTTGATAATCTGCATTCCTTCGTAAGTATCATGTTCCATTAATCGGACAGCTTCATCATCAGCACCTTTCATCAAGTAATCGTGCATGGCAGGTGTATTCACCAAAATATCGTGAACTGCTACCCGACGGTTATCAACTGTTGGCAGCAAAAGTTGGGCAATTACCGCTACTAAAGAATCGCAAATTTGAATCCGCATCGCCTGTTGTTCCTCGGGTGGGTAGAGGTTCAACAACCGATTAATAGCATTAATGGCGCTGCGAGTGTGGAGAGTTCCCAATACTAAGTGACCAGTTTGAGCGGCTTGCAACGCTGTATTGATGGTAACGCGATCGCGCATTTCCCCGATCAGAATTACATCTGGATCTTCCCGCAAAACAGCCCGCAAAGCCTGCTGAAACTCGTGGGTATGCAAGCCCACTTCCCGCTGGCTGACCAAGCATTTTTTTGAAGGGTGAATGAATTCGATCGGGTCTTCAATTGTAACTACGTGCTTTTGCTCCATCTGATTGAGGTGGTCGATCATCGCAGCTACGGTTGTCGATTTCCCCGAACCGGTAGGCCCCGTAACCAATATTAATCCCTGCGATCGCAAAATGATATTTTTGAAAACTTCTGGCAACCTCAAGGAATCGATAGTAGGTATTTCCAAACTAATCAACCGCAATACTAAGGCACCGCCGCTGAGGGAATCAAAACAGTTTAGCCGACACCGCACGAAGCCAGGGTAAAAAATTGCTGAGTCTAATTCCTTGGTAGTTGCAAACTGTTTTCGCTGTTCGGGGGTGAGAATTTCGGCTAGGTAATTTTCAAAAATTTCTGGGGTTACTTTGGGGTGGTTAGTTGCTACTTGCATCACGCCCCGAATCCGAAATCGAGGTACTTGGCCGACTCGAATGTGAATGTCGGAAGCGCTCGCTGCATGGGCATCTCTGACCATTTGTTCGATCGTACTGACGGGTGTCTCAACAGACCGCTTCTGGGCTGCGGGGGGCGCACTCGGCGCTGGTGCAGGAGGTGGCGCGGGAGTTGCAGCCAAGGGCGGGGGCGGGGGCGGTGTTCGGCGGGCTTGAGCCTCTGGTCGAAGGGGTGTAGGATTGTTTAATGGGTTCATTTTTTGGTCTCCAGTCAGTCTATTTTAGATTTTAGATTTTAGATTTTAGATTTACTCCACAGATTAATCTGGGAGCAGGAACTAGAGTCTAAAATTTTGGGCTCGACCCTGACTGAGTGTACGTGGCAGGGTATCCGTTTTTGGGCGGGGTCAATGTAGATTTATTGCGAAAAAATGCCAGATTTCTAATCTAATCGCTCTCCGCTAATTCGGTGCTAAATGCTGAGAATAATTTACAATTAGGCTTGATGGGGCGATCGAGTAATTAACAATTTCAACTCCTATGAACATCGGTCACAAAATCGCCGACTGGCTCGAAAATCGCGCTGTTACCCCTGCCTACGCGGGTTGGCTGCTGTCGGGGATGACGGTTTTCTTTTTTGGGTCAGCGACTAATACAATGTCTGGGTGGCTGTACGTGCTCAGCGGTGGGGGTTTAGCGCTGTTGGGAGTAGCGGCGGTTTTGCCGGGAAAATCGCTCCGTTCGCTGGAAGTCCGTCGCCGCCCGATCGAACCGGTGAGTGCGGGCGATCAAATCACCGTCGAACTAGAAATCGAAAATCGCGCCCGCCAACCTAAGACTTTGTTGCAAGTGATAGACATCTTGCCGTTTGTATTGGGAGAACCGGTCGTCCGCCCGATCGAAGTCATAGAGCCGAACAGTATATACAGGGATACATACTATCTGGAAGTCCGGCAGCGCGGCGTCTATCGTTGGCAAGAGGTAAACTTGAGGACGGCGGCACCTTTAGGGTTGTTTTGGTGCCGGCGCAGTCGCGCAGTCAAAGCGCTGGCGGTTGTCTATCCACAAGTTTTGCCGTTGAGCACTTGTCCTTTGATCGATCGCATCGGTCAAGAAGACAGCCCGCAATTTTACAATCGCAGTCGATCGCAAACTGCTACCGAAGGCCTCACCCGCAACCTGAGACCTTACCGCCACGGAGACCCCACCCGCCTGATTCACTGGCGCACCAGCGCCCGCTACGGAGAACTGCGGGTGAGAGAGTTAGAAGTTGCAGCAGGCGGTCAAGAAATTATTATTGCTCTCGACAGCGCTGCGGCGTGGCAGCCAGAAGAATTTGAACGAGCCGTGACAGTAGCTGCGTCTCTTTACTTCTATGCTAGCAAGCGCCTGTTAAACGTCAAACTTTGGACTGCCGGGACTGGACTTGTTTCGGGGAACCGGGTAGTTTTGGAAACTTTAGCGGCGGTTAATGCTGGGGAAGATGCGATCGATAATCGGTCGAAACTGCCGATAATTTGGCTGACTCAAAACTCTGCAAGTTTAAGCACTCTTTCCCCTGGCAGCCGCTGGGTACTCTGGCCGTTGGCAACTGCTGAAACCGGCGAAAAAACGTTAGTCAAACACGATTTACCGGGTTTGAAAATTCGCTCTGACCGACCGTTAGAACTTCAGTTACAAGATACTCTGGAAAGAGCGATTAATTATTAAGTAAGATAGACCACGAAAAAACCTGTGAAAGAGCGATTAGTTATGAAGATAGACTTGATTAATCTAAAACCTCAAGAACCATGATACACTACAGGAGTGTAATTCATCAACTTAAGGATCTTACAGGGTCTGGCAATTGCTTGGCAAGTTAAGAGCAGCTTAGATTACTGTGACTCCGGTCATAAACATCATATCTCATTCACCAAACAGGAGAAAAAATGACTTTTTGGGAGAAATTAAAGCAGAACGTATCACAAATCAATGATTCTCTGCAAACCAATATTTCCAAGTTTAAAAACAATGATTTTGCTGATGCCTCAATGGCAATATGTGCATTGATTGCTGCTGATGGCACTATCAATACCGAGGAAAGACAAAAAACGGCGGCTCTAATAATTTCCAATGAAACACTCCAAATTTTTCCGGCGTCGGAGTTAAAGCAAAAATTTGATTTTTATTGTGAGAAGCTCTCACAGGACTTCGATTTTGGTAAAATTGAGGCTATCCAAGCGATAGGGAAACTTAATAAAAAACTAGACCAAGGTCGTGCCGTCATCCAAATTGGCATTATTATCGGTGGTGCGGATGGTAATTTTGACAAAGATGAAAAGAAGGTTGTCAAAGAAGCTTGCCATGCTGTGGGCATTAATCCTGGGGAATTCGATCTCTAAATTCAGCTATTTCCTGGTTCTAGCCCATCAATTATTCAAGGCTTTATATCTGCGAATAGCATTGTTCATTGAGTTTATTTGCTCTGCATGAAATGAGGGAGGCATTAAGCTATGAACAGTATTGTAAAACTTCATTGAGTTTATAAGCAATTATAAACAATAATGGTATTCTATTGTTGTGAGTGTTGAACAAGG